>CAYQQF010000147.1:0-4923 GCA_964419485.1 uncultured Dethiobacter sp. | reverse complement strand
ATCGTATGCAGCGGATTTTTTCTTTTTTTGATCCCTGGTCTGATCCTCTTCGTTCGGGATACCATATTATACAATCTCTTTATGCACTGGGACCGGGAGGACTATTCGGCGTCGGACTGGGCAGGAGCAGACAAAAATTGTACTATCTGCCCGAGCCGCAAAACGATTTTATTTTTGCCATTATTGGAGAAGAACTCGGTTTTCTTGGTGCTGTTACCATCATGCTGCTTTTCTTTATTCTCATCTGGAGAGGTTTTAAAACAGCTTTAGCAGCACCGGATACTTTCGGCAGTCTCCTTGCCTCCGGGTTAACTGCTATTGTGGCCGTACAGGTTATCATTAATATTGGAGTTGTGACCGGATCGATTCCCATAACAGGCATCAACCTTCCCTTTATCAGCGCAGGGGGAAGCTCTCTGTTCTTTATGATGTGTGCCATGGGGATCCTGATGAATATTTCTCGCTATAACCGTTTGACCTCATGATCATTTGGGGATAGCCATACTAAGTTTGGGAGGTAAGGACTTGCGGGTAATTCTTACTGGCGGTGGAACCGGCGGGCATATTTATCCGGCTTTAGCTCTGGGCAGGTATATAAAGAGAATAAATTCAGGTGCAGAAATTTTATTTGTCGGTGCAAAAGAAGGGCTGGAAGAGCAAATTGTTCCCCAGGCCGGTTTTGCTTTGAAAACATTGCATATTAAAGGTTTTCCCCGCAGGCTTTCTCCGCGGCTGCTGCACGCTTTTTCCCTGCTGGGAAGTTCTATTTCAAGTGCTGCGGCGATAATTGAAAAATTTAAACCTGATTTTATCATCGGGACGGGAGGCTATGCTGCAGCACCAATTGTAATTGCTGCTATTTTGAAGGGTAAAAAAGTTATTCTTCATGAACAAAATGTAATTCCCGGCATGACCAACCGTCTTTTAGCTCCTTTGGCTTATCGCGTCTGCCTTTCCTTTGAGGGCTCAACGCGCTATTTTTTTAAACGGTCAAATTTAGTGCTCACGGGAAATCCACGAGCTTCAGAAGTTGGGCGGTTTGAGAAGTCTACGGCCAGAAAGATGGTAGAGATGGATCCGGAGCAGCCACTTGTGCTGGCAGTTGGAGGGAGCAGGGGGGCTTTAAAATTAAATCAGAGCATGATTGATTTTTTAAGGCAGGCAGCTGAGAACAGGAGGCTGCAGGTTTTATATATTACGGGTGCTGTTTATTATGAGGAAATTGTAGCACGCTTAAAGGCAGAAGGTATTCTGGCAGGATACGGGGAGCACCTTCGCGTGAAGCCTTTTCAAGAGGAGATGCCCCTTTGCATGTCAGCCGCTGACCTCATTATTACCAGGGCGGGAGCGACAACACTGGCGGAGATTACGGCTTTGGGGCTTCCGGCTATTATTATACCTTCTCCCAATGTCGTCCACAACCATCAGTTTGTGAATGCCCGTGAGCTTGCGGACAAAGGGGCTGCCATGATGATTGAAGAAAAAGATTTAAACGGGAGAGTATTGCTGGAGCAGGTTTGTACATTATTGACTGATTCTGGAAAAATGGAGAAAATAAAAAAGAATTGTAAAAAAATTGCTTTTCCCGGGGCTGCAGAAAGTATCTACCGTCTGATGCATTCATAACGGGATTGAAAATGTTGGACAAGTAGCCTAAAGTAACCTTGTTAATAAGGTGAGCATAATATACATTATGAAATATATGTTGAAGGGAAGCTTGCATTAAGGAGTGTTCATGTGGATTGGAAAAAAGAGCTGTTACATATTTTACGTATTCCTCCGTTATGGGAAGAACCTATGTCCAGGCATACTTCCATCGGCATCGGGGGGCCCGCTGAATGTTTGGTTTATCCTGAGACGCGTGATGAACTGCGGAATGTGTTGATTCTTGTCAAACAGTTAAACCTGCCATTTTTTGTTTTAGGTGCAGGGACTAATTTACTTGTTCGGGATGGGGGGATAAAAGGAGTAGTTTTAAGCTTATCGTTACTTTGTTCCGATTATCAGTTTTTAAACCGAGCTGTCTTTGCCGGAGCCGCTGTGTCACTGCCTGTGTTGGCAAGAAATTCTATTGAACGGGGTTTTCAAGGCCTTGCATTTGCCGTGGGGATTCCCGGAAGTTTGGGCGGTGCACTGTATATGAATGCAGGGGCGTACGGTTTTTCCATCGGAGAACTTGTTCAAGAGGTAAGGACGATGGATTACGAAGGAAATCTTCGAGTACTTCCCCGCAAAGAACTGGAATTTTCTTATCGATGGAGTAATTTTCAGCAGCAAAAGATGATTATCCTCGACGGAGTTCTTGAATTGTTACCAGGAGACAGGGCAGAACTACAAAACCTGGTTCAAAAAAACCGTCGGGAGAGACGTTCCAGACAGCCTTCGCTTCCCAGTGCCGGGAGTGTTTTTCGTAACCCCCCGGGTCTGGCGGCCGGAAAACTTATTGAGGAGCTAGGAGCCAAAGGTTTGACAGCCGGGGGAGCAATGGTTTCACCGGAGCATGCAAATTTTATTGTAAACGCAGGAAATGCTACGGCTTCTGATGTTTTATCTCTAATCGAATTAATTCAAAAAAAAGTCCGGTCGGAACTTAAAATAGATCTTGAATTGGAAATCAAGGTTGTCGGAGAAAACAGCAGGGGATAAGGGGAGAAAGTGTTTATGGAACGTTTTATTATAGAAGGAAGAAATAGATTACAGGGCACCGTATTTATTAAAGGAGCAAAAAATTCCATGCTGCCTATTATGGCCGCTTCGATACTGAACAGCAGCGATGGAGATATAAAACTTTTTAATATTCCCGATATTATTGATATGCATGTTATGAAAACCATCCTGGAATCCCTGGGCCTGGAGGTTTCTTTTTCTGAAAACGCTATGAGCATAAATACCAGTAAAATGGACAGTTATGCCATATCTGATGAACTGATGCGGGAAATGCGGTCTTCCATTTTTCTTATGGGTCCTTTGTTAGCCCGCCTGGGAAAAGTCAGGGTTACCTATCCGGGGGGATGTTCAATCGGCCCGCGTCCTATTGATCTTCATTTTAAAGGTCTGGAAGCGTTGGGGGCAAAAATTCGTGAAGAAAACGGCTCTATCTTTGCCAGTGCTCCATATCTTAAGGGAACAGAGATTCACATGGATTTTCCCAGTGTCGGAGCGACAGAGAATTTGATGATGGCTGCAGTTTTGGCACGGGGTAAAACAGTTCTGCACAATGTCGCCAAAGAACCTGAAATTGTTGATTTGCAGAATTTCTTAAACGGAATGGGGGCACTTATCAGGGGCGCAGGAACAGAAACAATTCGTATTACCGGAGTTGACAGCCTGGGGAACTGTTCTTACCGGATTATTCCTGACCGGATTGCTGCGGGAACTTTTTTAATTGCAGCGGCCGTAACAGGAGGAGAGATTCTGCTCAAGGGAATTATTCCTGCTCATCTGGATGCTGTAGTGGCAAAGATGAGGGAGGCAGGAGCGGACATTGAAACTTCCGAAGATAGTCTTTTTATCCGAGAAAGCAGCCTGAAAGGTGTGGAAACAGTGTGCACCCTGCCCTACCCGGGTTTTCCTACTGATTTGCAGGCTCCCATGATGGTTTTACTGGCTCTGGCCAGGGGAAACAGCACCATCGTGGAAAGTATATTTGAAGCCCGTTTTAAGCATGTTTTTGAATTGCAGCGGATGAATGCCCGGATACACGTCGAGGGGAGAAAAGCTTTTATTTGGGGAACTGATAAGCTTGTTGGGGCGGATGTTTCAGCGACGGATCTTCGGGCCGGAGCAGCCCTGGTAATTGCGGGGTTGGCTGCAGAGGGAAGAACAATTATTCATGATATCCATCATATAGACCGGGGTTATGAATCCCTGGAGCTGGATCTGAAAAAATTAGGGGCAAAGATAGTAAGGGTTAAGTGTCTGCATGAGCAGCAGAAAGCAGCCAGTTGCTGAATACTTAAATACAGGTGGCATAATGGAAGAAAAGACTCGCAGTCATTCGTATGGAGAGCATGAGTTGCAGGTTAACAAAAAAGCGCGAAAAAGAATTAAAAAAAAACTTGTTCTTTTTTTCCTTTTCCTTTTTTCGTCACTTTCCATGCTGTTATTTTTGCGCTCTCCTTTTTTTATCATACAGGAGATTTCCATCCAAGGATTGGACAAGGTTTCCGCTGGTGAAATACGTGATGTTATCGAGCTGCGGGAAGGGATGAATATGTGGAAAATAAGCCCTCCGGAAATCAGGGAGAGGATTGCTTCTATTCCCAGGGTAGGTGAGGTAAGTGTGCAAAGATCCCTGCCGGGAGGTATTATTATTTTTATTGAAGAAAAAAATCCCGTGGCCATGATTCCATATCATGGTTCGTATCTTGAACTCTCCTGCGACGGTCTAATTATCGGCATTAGAGAAGAATACAAGGGGGAACTGCCCCTGATTAACGGATTATCCTGGGGTAAAATGGATGTGGGAATGAAGATCCCGGACAGGTCTCGCGGAGAAATTGTCGAAATATTTCTGGAGTCATTAAAGGTTTCTCCATCATTGCCCCTGGCGGAAATTAACGTAACCAATCCGCAACAAATTCTTGTCTACACATGGGAAGGGATGGAGGTCTGGCTGGGCAGCAGGGAAGATCTGGATAAAAAGCTGGAAGTTCTGCAACAACTGCACCAATATTTACTTTCAGGAGAAAATAATTTACAAAAGGGATATCTGGATATTAGAGCAGCAGAAGCTCCCGTTTTTATCCCAATATAAAATAATTTTTATCTTTAAAAGGAAATATATTTAATATGTGGAATATAAAAAGGGGAAGTTCTGGAGCGTGGCCGTAACAAGGGGGTATATGTTTGACCAGACGAGATGTCATCACAGCAATTGATATTGGGACTTCAAATGTTCGTGTTTTGGTTGGCGAAATTATG
>CAYQQF010000146.1:0-4957 GCA_964419485.1 uncultured Dethiobacter sp. | reverse complement strand
CGCCTGCTCCAGGACCTCAATAGTACGGTACAGACCCTGTTCACCTTTATCCAGGCAATGGTTGTTGGCTGTGCACAACAGGTTGAATCCCGCCTCCCGCAGTGCCGGAGCGATCTCGTCGGGACTGTTAAAACGGGGGTAAGCGCTAAACCCAGTTTCTCCCCTCCCAGGGTCGTCTCCAGGTTGCCCACAATCAGGTCCGCCTCCTGCAGATAAGGAGCAATAACCTCAAAGCTGGGCCTGAAATCGTAACCGTCTGCCTGCGGATCATATGCCCGCACGTACTGGGTCTGATGCACCATGATATCCCCCACGGCAGCCACGGTCACCTGCCTGGTTGCTTCCTCCAACGGTTGAACAGACGTTTCCGGTGGAGCTTCGTCGTCTGGAGAGCCTGTCTCCGGCATCGGATTTTCCTGCCATAAGAAAAAAAGACAGGCCAGGATAAGCAAATACAAAAAAGTCCTTTTCATCGAATTCACCACATTTAACTTATCATTATTACACGGCAAACATTACGCCCCTGTCGGTTATTCGCCATAATAAATTGTACTCCTGCCGGTTTTTTTTTGATAAGTGTAACTATTTACAGAAAAGGAAATTCTGATATACTTATTATAGTCGAATTTTGCCGGAAGAAGGTGTACTTTATCAAACCCTCCGCACCTGTTGACGAAACTGTCAGGCAACTGGAAAACTTTGTGTCAATTGGTATCGCCCTCTCTGCTGAAAAGGACAGCAACAAGCTCCTGGAGATGATCATGCTGGAAGCCCGCCGGGCCACCAATGCAGACGCCGGCACGCTTTACCTGGTCGAAGGCGAACAATTGAAGATGAAAATCACCCATAATAAAACGCTGAACAGCTTCCTGGGAGGAAAAGGGGAAGAGATCGACCTTCCTCCCGTTCCCATCACCCGGGAATATGTCTCCGGGTACGTGGCGGCTACCGCTGAGGCAGTCAATATCCCGGATGTTTACGAAGCTGAAGGATTCGATTTTTCCGGTCCCCGCAAATACGATGCCATGACCGGCTACCGCACCTGCTCCATGCTGGTTATCCCCCTGAAAAACCACCTGGAGGAGGTTATCGGTGTGTTGCAGCTCATTAATGCCCAGGATGAAAAAACCGGCGAAGTTATCCCTTTTGACCCCGGTTACCAGGCCATTGTACAATCGCTTTCATCCCTGGCAGCCATCGCTTTGACCAACATGCAGCTTATTCAGGAAATCGAGCTGCTTTTCGAATCCTTCGTCCAGGTCATGGTCACCGCCATTGATGCACAGACCCCCTACAACGCCACCCATACCCAAAAAGTAAGCGAGCTTTCACGCCTTATCGCCCTGGCGATCAACAAGGCTAAAGATGGCCCCCTGGCGGAAGAATACTTTGACGATGACCGGCTCAAGGTCCTGGTTATGGCCGGCTGGCTTCACGATATCGGCAAGGTGGCCACACCCCTTAAGGTAATGAACAAAGCCACCCGGCTCGATGAGCAGCTTCCCTTGGTAGTAAGGCGCATTGACTATGCCCTGCAAAAAGAAAAAAATGCCCTCCTGTGGAGGGATCTGCAGAAATACAGGAAGGATAATCAACCCCAAAAGCCCCAAAGCAACGATAACAATACTGGCGAAGATAACGATGCCTCTGAACAAAAAATTGCCTTACTGGAAGCTGCCCGGGAGCTGATTATCCGGGCGGACGACCCGGCAACTTTTATCGACAACGAACTAAAGGAAAAACTTGAGGCCCTGGGCAAGGTTACCTTTACCGGCGAAGACGGCGAATTATACCCCCTCCTTACCCCCGAAGAAATGGCTTCAATTACTGTTGCCAAAGGGACACTGACGGAAGAGGAGCGTAAAATCATGGAAAATCACGTCGTCATTACCGGAAAAATGCTCGCCAAACTGCCCTTTACCAAGAAACTTGCCCGGGCACCCGAGCTGGCCTGCATGCACCACGAACACCTTGACGGCAAAGGATACCCCCTGGGGCTGAAAGGAGAGCAAATTCCCCTGGAAGCGCGCATCCTGGCTATCGCGGATATCTACGACGCCCTCACCGCCAGCGACCGGCCGTACAAAAAAGGCATGCCCGTGGAAAGCGCCCTTAAAATCATGGGTTTCATGGTCAAAGACGGGAAGCTGGACAACAACATCATGGACCTCTTTATCCAGCAAAAAGTCTGGGAAAACCTTCCGGGCTCAGATTCCTGACACGCTTACTGCCATCGTCACAAATATGTTGTCAAACACCATATAAAAGAAAACCATACTGCACAAAATGTCTATCAAAAGCAAAAACCGTATTTATGCCCATCCGCTCCATGACGGCAAAAGTTGTCGCATCCGTATAAGAAAATGCTTTATCCTCATAATTTACAATAATATTTAAAGCTTTACATTCATCTTCTTCTGTAATCCTTTCAACCGGCCAGGATAAATTTACCAACCAGTTCCTGGCTAGGCCGGGGTTTAACCTGCCGGCAAGGAGAGCGTGACACTCGGCAACAATAAAATTAGTTATCATAACCTTTTCTTTTTCTTCGGCCAGCATGAATATTTTTTTTTTCGCCTGATTATGCATATCATCGGATTTATCCAGTAAAGCGTATATGGCACTTGTATCTACCATTATTTTTTCCATCTTTTTACTTCCTCTCGGGCTAGATATGCATCATGGTTGACTGAAGTATCACCATTCCCGCTTTCTCCCGCTCCTATCATTTTCCAGATGGAATCATCAGCGCTTAGCGGTTCAATTGTATCAACCTTTTTTAATCTGATCTCATTCTTTTCTATATTGACCCTCAAATAATCCCCTTCTCGAATATTAAGCTCTTTTCTTATCGAAACGGGAATTGTCAGTTGCCCTTTAGATGACACTCTCATTATTTCATTCGCCACAACTATTCCTCCTCTCTGTAAGCATTTCCTACTTCAAGTATACCACTCGTTTTAGTAAAGTCAAGAAGCATGGGGACGGTTCTCCTGCTTCACTCCCTTGCAATGCTGTTCTCCTGTTTTGCTCTAAATATGAGGCTTGAAGGAATTCCCATTATCCTGGCCGCCTGCCTCTGTGTAATTCCTTCAATCTTTTTAATCCTTAATATCAGTTCATCCCGCCGATTCTTGGGAAGACTCCTTATCTCGACGAGCTCCACAGGAGAAATCGCCTTTTTCATTTCTTCTCTTGCCTGTTCATCAGTTAAACGTATCTTACCGACATCATCTAGACAAACATCCGCGTTATTCGCTTCGTTAAAATTTTTAAAACGTTCCATGGCCATCTCCTTATTTTTGGAAAACATACTCAGGATAAGATCGCTATCCAATAACTGCGGCGGATAGACATCTTTCCCGTAGTATCCAAGACAACTGCTCCACTTCCAGTCACCGGGACGTTTCACGAGCTGTGCTTTAACCGGGTTCTGATGAATATAGCGAATAACAGTTAACAGGTACTGATCATCTTCAACCGCTTCACTTTTATACCGATCCTGAAACAAATGACCGATAGTATTATATTTTCGGTTGTAATACCATACAAAACTTACTCCAATACGCTTCATTATGTCCGAAATTTCAGCTTCTCCTTCTTGCAGAAGCAAGTGTATATGGTTTCCCATCAAGCACCAACCCAATGCCTGAAATGCATTCTTGGTTTTATACCTTTTCAGAGTTTCAAGGTAACGTATGCGGTCACTGTCTTCGTGGAATATCTGCTGCCGGTTGGTACCCCTTAGAACAATATGGTAAATACCGCTTTCGCTTTTTTCTCTGGCCTCGCGAGGCATAACACCAGCTCCCTGATAATTAATTACCTTTTGGCAAAAAAAGTATACCATACAAAGGAAAATGAAGCAAGAGAACCGTCCCCCTGCTTCATTGTCCCCCTGCTTCATTTTCCTATTCATAATGCGTCCACATCCTGAGGATCTTTACAATACGTTCATTTTCAACAACCTGGTATACCAGTCGGTGCTGGATATTAATTCTTCGCGAATAAGCACCTTTTAAGTCCCCAAGCAACTTCTCATAAGGCAAAGGGGCTTGAAATGGATCCTCGGCAATAATTTTCAAAAGAGAAATAACCTTACTCTTAAACCCAAATTGTTTTATTTTTTCGGCATCCTTAACTGCTTGTTTAGTATAAATTAATTTGAACTTTTCCAATCTACTTCCTCCAGGCATTCTTCAACCGGTGTTTCCATGCCTGTAATGATCGATTCCCGCATGCCGGGAATCGATAGCAGGTGCAGCGTTTCCTGAATTGACCGCCAGTCTGATTCGGAAAGCAGAATGACATTTCCGTTTTTCCCGGTAATCTGTACCGGTTCATTTGATAATATGGTTTCATTCATCAGGTTAAATAAATCCTGCCTCGCTTTGGTTACCGATATTGTTTTCATAAATAATACATCCACCCCCTAATCGTAACCCTGTTAACACAATAATACCGTACAGCAATATGTACGTCAAGAACTCTTTGTAATATTTTAATTTTGATAATGTAAAGCCCTCTTATAATTGCTTAAGCAGAAAAGCAGCCTTCCCCAGGTGGGGATAAAGCGCAGAAGCATCTCCAAAACGCTGCTGCATCAACTCTTCAAGTTCAAAGATGCTTCGCAGCAAGTCTGCCGCTTCTTTCGTCCGTTCTGTCTGTAAAAAATATTCGCCGCCTCTCAGGCGTGCCGCGGCGACTCTTCCGTAATGCTCCGGCCAGAGAGGATCAAGCGATAACAGGCGTTCAATATAAACAATTCCTTCATCCACAAAACCGCGGTTTAACTGCATAGTGCCGTATTCCAGATTAAACTGGATATTTCGGGGCTCCAATCTGTAGGCTCCGGCTGCAAATTCCAGAGCTTCGCTTTGCAGGCGGGAGGCTTCTTTTTCATCTTCCTCCCGAGAAGCCAGATATTCATATATTCTCGCCATGTTCAGATAATTGC
>CAYQQF010000145.1:0-4957 GCA_964419485.1 uncultured Dethiobacter sp. | reverse complement strand
GTGGAAACAAATCTTAGCAAGGATAGGCTGGCCCAGCCTGAACAAGTGGAATGGCTCATGTCTGAGGTTCCATTGAAAAAAATTGGTCAGCCAATTGATATTGCCAAAGCAGTGCTGTTTCTGGCCTCTGACTATGCTGATTACATTACAGGTCATACTATTTATGTGGACGGGGGCTGGCTGCTTAGTTAGATAGATTATTCCAGGGTGACATTATCATAGAATAAACACGCAATAAGCCCGCCTTTTTTGACAGTAAAGGTAAGTTGTGTTAAACTAAAGAGCACAGCATAAAGAATAATAGCGAACTTAATGAGTAAACCGGGCAGTCGCGGGGGCGCTAAAGGCCTTCGAGGAAAGTCCGAGCTCCGCAGGGCAGGGTGCTGGGTAACACCCAGTGGGGGCGACCTTAAGGAAAGTGCCACAGAAATAAAACCGCCCGCTTACTGGAAGTTGGATATTAGAGGTTTCCAGTAAGGGGTAAGGATGAAACGGTGCGGTAAGAGCGCACCAGCAGCCGGGTGACCGGCTGGCTAGGTAAACCCCACCCGGAGCAAGACTAAATAGGAGGGAGATGACGTTGCCCGCTGAATCCCTCGGGTTAAGTCGCTGGAGGTGCCGGGCAACCGGTGCCCAAGATAGATGGCTGCCGCTCCTTTTACAGGAGATACAGAACTCGGCTTACAGGTTTGCTCATTTTGCTCGTACTGATTTATAAACGCCGCATATTTTTTACTATGCGGTGTTGTTTTTGCTTAAGCCTTTATAACCAAAATAATTGACTGTATTTGAGAAGTATGATACAGATATCGGAAAAGGAGGCTGTTTTTTATGATTGTTGTTATGGGACCCGGAGCCTGTGAAGAGGAAATCCTGGAAGTCGAGAAGCGGATTAAAAGATTTGGTTATGATGTGCACCGTTCCAATGGCGAAAATCGTACTATACTTGGTACTATCGGCCATCCCAGGGAAGATGTCAGGGAGGCTGTGGCAGTTTTGCCTTCAGTTGAAAAGGTCGTCCTGGTTTCTCACCCCTTTAAATTAGTCAGTAGAGAGTATCAGAATGACAGCACGGTTATTAAGGTGGGCGATGTAGAGATTGGCGGCAATAAAATCGTCATGATAGCCGGGCCGTCTGTTTTTGAAGACAGAGACTCATATTTAGCAGTTGCAGAGTCAGTTAAAAAGGCTGGAGCAAATATTTTGCGAGGCGGTATTTATAAGCCGCGTGCTTTCAGGGAGAGTTTTCAAGTTATGGAGGAAAAATGTTTGCAGGTTATGGCAGCGGCCAGGGAAATGACAGGGCTTCCGGTGATAACGGAAGTACTTGACCAGTATTCTGTAGAAATTGTTTCTCGCTATGTTGATATTATCCAGGTTGGAGCGAACAATATGCAAAACTTTAGGCTTCTCCGGGACCTGGGGCAACTTAAAAAGCCTGTGCTAATTAAAAGGGGGCAGTCTTCAACAATTGAAGAGTGGCTTATGGCAGCAGAATACCTGCTCAGCAGCGGGAATAACCAGGTAATTCTCTGTGAAAGAGGAATACGGACATTTGAAAAATATACACGTAATACTCTTGATATCAGCGCTGTTCCCGTCGTGAAAGAGCTGAGTCATCTGCCGGTTTTCGTAGACCCCAGTCACGGAACCGGGAACGGGAAGCTGGTTCCACCGATGAGTCTGGCTACAGTAGCTGCAGGCGCTGATGGATTGCTGGTTGATGTTCAGTCTGCTTCCAAGGAAACTGCTGATGGACAATCTCAATCGATGGTGCCGGAAAAATTTGCACAGATGGTCATTTCGTTAAGAGATATGGCTCAGTCAACGGGAAGGATATTGTAAAAAGGAATGTCGAAATATTTTATTTATGATATAATTATCTAGGACAAGCTTATCGAGTGAAGGAGGTGCAACCTATTCACCAGGTAAAAGAGATTTTCAAAGAAGTCCTTTATGCCATGCTCCCTCTTTCCCTGGTTGTAGTGCTTTTACAGTTTATTCTTCTCAAATTGCCCGGAGAGGTTATTTTACAGTTTTTATTAGGCGTTATTATGGTTGGTGGCGGCCTTTTTTTATTCTTGCTCGGGGTCCAGGTCGGGCTTCTTCCCATCGGGGAACTTATCGGTTCGACCCTGCCCAAAACGGGAAAGCTATGGATGGTCCTTTTGTTCGGTTTTCTGCTGGGTTTTGTCGTAACGCTGGCGGAGCCGGACCTCCGGGTGCTCTCTTTGCAGGTAGATATGGTATCCCAGGGAGCAGTCGGCAGAAATTTGCTAATCTTTGCGGTGTCTTCAGGTGTGGCTCTCTTTGTCTCCCTGGCCTTGTTGAGGATTTTTTTTAGGATACCGATTATTTATTTTCTAATTTCGGGGTATGGCCTTATCTTTCTGCTGGCATCCTTTACTTCCCCGGAATTTCTTCCCATATCTTTTGATGCGGGCGGGGTTACGACGGGGCCTATGGCCGTTCCCTTTATCCTGGCTCTGGGAGTCGGTGTATCTTCTGTTCTGGGGGGCAGAAGCACTACCGCGGATCGGTTTGGATTGGTGGCGCTAGCTTCCATGGGGCCTGTGCTGGCTGTCTTGCTGCTGGGGGTGTTTTACCGTTGATAGTGAAGATGTTTACAGGATTTCCTCATATTCTTGCCGAGGTAGCTCTGGCACTTGCACCGTTGCTTATTTTTTTTATCTTCTTCCAGATATTTTTCTTAAAGCTTCCCAGGAAAAAGTTTTTTAATATTTTAAAGGGAGCTGTGCCGGCTTTTTTGGGATTGGCTTTATTTCTGCAGGGGGTGCATGTCGCCTTTTTCCCGGCAGGAGAAATCATTGGTATTACGCTTGCTTCTTTGCATAATAACTGGATTCTTATTCCTGTCGGTTTTCTCATGGGATTTACAGCAACATTTGCTGAACCTGCCGTGCGCATACTCAACCTGGAAGTTGAAAAAGTTACCAGTGGTTCGATTCCACAAAAAGTGATGCTGTATACTCTTTCAATCGGTGTGGCAATATCTGTAGCTCTTGCCATGCTGCGCCTTATTACCGGATGGTCTCTTTGGTATTTTCTCATTCCGGGCTATACGCTGGCACTGGTGCTATGCCGTTTTTCCTCCGCTACTTTTACTTCTATCGCCTTTGATGCGGGTGGCGTGGCTACAGGCCCCATGACGGTAACATTTATCCTGGCTATCGCTGTGGGAGCGGCTTCTGTAATAGAAGGGAGAAATCCTCTCATGGATGGTTTTGGTATGATTTCGCTGGTTGCCTTGGCTCCTATCTTAACTGTGCTGCTCCTGGGGATTTTCTTCAAAAGGCAAAAGGAGGAAGGACTGTGATGGATTCGCCCGGAAACTGTTTAACAGATCAAAAATTAATTGTCACTATTGTTCAAAAGGGGATGGCCTCCAAAATTGTCGATATAACAAAGGAGGCAGGGGCTCAGGGCGGGACGATCCTGCTGGGCCGGGGGACAGGTGTCCGCGAGTATAAGAAGCTTTTCGGCATTTCTCTTGATCCGGAAAAGGAACTCATTTTGACCCTGTCCGAACAGCATAATGCTACACCGATTTTAAACGCCGTTGTGCAGCAGGCAAAATTAGACAGGCCCGGTAAAGGGATCAGTTTTGTGCTTGATATCCCAAGGGCGGCAGGGATGGTTCATTTGCCGCCCGGCGGAGGTGCAAAAAAAGGAGAGGATTTGCAGATGTCGGTTCCTGAGTATGATTTAATATTAACTATTGTTGATAAAGGGTTTGGAGATCAGATCGTGGAGATCAGCAAAGAAGCCGGAGCGGAAGGCGGAACGATCGTTTACGGACGGGGGACAGGAATTCACGAAAAGATAAAGCTCCTTGGCATTCCTATTGAACCGGAAAAAGAACTGGTTTTGACTTTAATTCTCCGAAAAAAGACAAATGCAGTACTGGATGCAATCCTTGAACAGGGAGAACTTTGCAAACCGGGCAAAGGGATTGCCTTTGTATTAAATGTAGATAAAACGGCGGGGATCAACCATCCAGTTGTTTAATAGAAATAGTATTAAATGGTCAATGTTCCAGGACTTTTAGCACAGTTATTTGGACGGAGGGATCGAAATGTCTCTTCCCATGCAGATTCTCATTGCGGTTCTCTTATTTTTAAACCTGGCTGCCTGTTTTTTTTTAATATACAGAAGCTTTGCTTCCGACAGGCAGCGCGAACAGAAAACAAGATGGGAGTCGCTGGATAAGAACCAGCAGAGGATGGAGCAGGGACTTAGAGAAGAGCTGGCAAATATTCGCCATGAACTGCATTCCGGATCCAGGGCAAACCGTGAAGAGCTTCAACATTCCTTAAAATCTTTTGGACAAACTCTTTCTGAGCAGGTTGTCCAGATTGCCGGTTTGCAAAAAAGCCAGCTGGAAATATTTACTAGACAACTGCAGACTCTGACAGGTACAAATGAAGAAAAACTGGAGAAAATGAGAGAAACAGTAGAAGGCAGGCTCCGGCAGCTTCAGGAGGAAAACAGCAGGAAACTGGAAGAAATGCGGATTATGGTCGACGAAAAGCTACACATGACCCTGGAAAAAAGGCTGGGTGATTCCTTCAGGCTGGTCAGTGAAAGGCTGGAACTGGTACATAAAGGCCTGGGTGAGATGCAGGTGCTTGCTGCCGGGGTGGGGGATTTAAAGAAAGTGCTGACCAATGTAAAAGTAAGGGGAACCCTCGGAGAAATCCAGCTGGGCAGCATTCTGGAGCAGCTCCTTTCACCTGAGCAGTACGCGGCCAATGTTGTTACACAAAAAGGCGGAAAAGAAAGGGTGGAATATGCTGTTAAACTTCCCGGCCCTTCAGAAGATCAGCACGTCTGGCTCCCCCTGGATGCAAAATTTCCTCTCGAAGATTATCAGAGGCTGCTGGAGGCCTATGACCAGGCTGCTCCTTCTGCGATCGAAGTGGCGGCCAAACAACTG
>CAYQQF010000144.1:0-4970 GCA_964419485.1 uncultured Dethiobacter sp. | reverse complement strand
AAAGGACCGATATCGGTTCCTATGTCTTCAAGCATCTCCACCAGAATAACGTCTTTCCCCTTCTCGGAAATAAAGGCGGCGGTTTCACAACCTACCAGACCTCCGCCGATCACTACTACCTTTTCTCCCGGCTGCTTTTCACCGGAAAGGATCTCTTCTGCGTAAACTACGTTCTCCTGATCTATGCCTGGCATTTCTGGTAGAAGTGGTCTGCCCCCGGAAGCCAAAACTACCACATCTGGGGCAACTTCCTCCACAGTTAAGAAATCCGCGCCATATCCGGTAACCATTTTTACAGACAGCTTCTTCAACTGGCCTATCAGAAAGTTCTTCAGGTTTTCCACTTCCCGTTTGCCGGGAGGCACAGCGGCCAGTTTCATCTGCCCGCCCAAGACCTTTTGACGTTCATACAGCACTACTTCGTGACCGCGTAAGGCAGCGACCCTCGCTGTTTCCATTCCGGCAGGTCCGCCGCCGATAACCATCACTTTTTTCTTTACCGCGGCTTCTTTTACTTCCCTCTCCCTTTCATAACCACAGAGGGGATTGCTCAGGCAGGTAATGTCCTGCTGCGCCAGCATACGATCCATGCAGCCCTGGTTGCAGCCAATACATTTCCGAATGTCATCCACCCTGCCTTCTTGAGCTTTCCGGGGGAACTCCGGATCAGCCAGCAGGGGGCGTCCCATAGCCACCAGGTCTGTCTTGCCTTCCTTAAGCAGGACCTCAGCCAAATAAGGGTCATTAATACGACCGGCCACCGCTATCGGCACCTTGTGCTCCAGAGCTTCCTTGATTCTCCAGGATTTATCAGCAAAAAAACCCTGGGGAAGTACCATAGGCTGAACTATCATGGGACTGGATTCGTAGATGCCTCCGGAAACGTGGAGCAGCTCTATCCCTTTATCTACCAGCTGCAAGGCAAAAGCTATGCTGTCATCCAAGGTGAACCCGCCTTCAACAAATTCTTCAGCGCTGATTCGGAAGGAAAGCGGGAACTCTGGTCCCACCGCTTCTCTTACCCGCGTGAGCACCTCCAAAGGAAAACGCATGCGGTTTTCCATGTTTCCGCCGTATTGATCATCTCTTCGGTTGGTATATGGAGAAAGGAACTGGTTCAATAAATGGCCGTGGCCTGCCAAAATTTCCACTCCGTCAAAGCCGGCTTCCCTGGCTCTTCGAGCCGCTTCTCCGAACGATTCTACCAGCTCACGTATCTCTTTTTGGCTCAACTCACGGGGCTTGCCCTGCATGATCTTACAGGGTACCGTCGAAGGGGCCACCAAATCTAAACCGGTTACGCTGGAGAGAGTTTGACGTCCGGCGTGATTGAGCTGAGCGAATATCCTGGCGCCTTCGCTGTGCACGGCAGCAGTCAGCTCTTTTAATCTCGGCACCAGTTCATCCCGGTGTATCCCCAGCTGGTGCACAGATTCCCTGCCGTTTACGCTTACATAAGCGCCTTCAGTGGTGAGCAGCGCCGCCCCGCCTTTGGCCCTGGCTTGCAGGAAATCTTTTAAGCGGTCGGTAACTTCACCTTCGGAAGTGCAAAAATTAGTCCCTACCGCAGCCATCATAATCCGGTTGGCCAGCTGCAGCTTCCCTACAGAAATGGGGCTGAACAAATTATCAAAATCACTCACCTTTAAAAACCTCCTAACGAGCTTATTAATGCTCTGCTTCGATAATACCCCTGCCTTCCAATAGAATTTCAACACCCCTGTCCTTTAATTCAGCGAAAAAAACATGGGGGGCAAATAAACCGGGAGCTTCTGGAGCAAGCACTCCTGTTTGCTCAACATTCCCCCTGGCCAGTTCCCTGATCCCGATTGCCATGGGGACACCGGTAAGGATATCCATCGGTCCCGCCGCACTATAAACCAGGTGAGAAGGGGCTCCTTTCAAAAGGCCCTTTACGTCCACCCTGATACCGGAAACTGCAGGGGCCGGCCCCGCCATTTTTCGCCAGAAAGCCATCGTTTTTTGGAAAAATGCAGCGCTTAATTCACGGGCCGATTTTATCCGGCTAAAGCCAATTTTCCCGGAATAAATGGCCAGTTTATTCAGCAAATCTTCATTAATCCCACCCTTCAGAGTAACCTCGGAAACACCGGGAAAATAACGATACATGGTTACGGGCTCAGGATGCCCCGCATGATAAACATTCATCTCTCCAATTGGTTCCGGAAAGGAAGCTCTTTCTTTGCCTGAGCCTGCAGGAATCAATCTCAGTGACCCTTCCAGGAACGATGGGACGGAACCGCAGAATATATGAAGGCTATGCAAAATTACGGCCAAACCAATAGAATCCTCCGTATTACCGGCCCAGGCAATATTGATTTTCTCCACTGTATCAAGAGAATCGGCAGCTGCCCGTGCCATAAGACTGGAGAGGCCCGGTGTCCAGCCAACACCGGTAAGCACACGCAAACCTTTTTCCCGGGCAATGTCATTCAGCTCAAAAACCTGCTCTGCCGCGTCAGCATCATCGCAAATACTAACATAATCCACACCTGCCTCCACGGCCGCTGCAGCAAGCATATATTCGTATTTATAGAAAGGTCCGGCGGCATTTGCAACCAGATCGTATTCTTTGAATAGCCGAAAAAAATTTTTATGCTGGTTTAAATCCATTAACATAAAAGCTATTTTGTCTTTTCCATGATCTATTTGCCCAATAAATGCTTCAAAACGCTCACGGCTGCGGCCTGCTACTATAACCTGACCAATTTCCGGAAAAGAGCAAAGCTCTTTTACCGTCCGCTTCCCCATATCACCCATGCCGCCAAAAAAAATAACACGCATCATGCTTTCCTCCAAGCGGTTATTTAATAATCCAGGGTAAGGACCCAAATCTCGGTCTCAGCAGGAAGCGTATCCACCGAGATGGTAACAGTTGCAGGACAATGCTTGACACCTTTTAAATTTCTTAAAAACTCCGTTATGTCTTTTATTCCTATCTGGCAGTATTCCGTCTTGTAATGCATGGGGATCGCAATTTTGGGTTTCAGTTTTTCTACAATTTCCCTGGCTTTCTGACCATCAATAGTATACACACCACCTACAGGCAGCAGCAGAACATCTGCCCCTTGGAGAAACTCCTGCTGTTCCCGGTTCAGATAGGGTTCGCCGTAGTCGCCCATGTGGGCAATGACAACCCCGGACATGTTCCATTTAAAAATGATGTTTTTACCCCTTTTCTTCCCCTGGACATCGTCGTGATAGGAGGGGCAGCCCTCTATTTTGACCTTATCAATATTAAATGGGGAAGCTTCCTTAATAACATGGGGAGTTCCTTTAACTGCAGAAACGTTGTTGTGATCAAAGTGCTCGTGGCTTACCAGGACAACGTCGGCTTCCAACTCCGGGACAGGGTAACCTACCTGCTCGTCAAACGGGTCCGTTACCACTTTGACACCTGAACCTTCAACAAGAAACATGGCATGGCCAAACCAGGTAAGTTTAATATTGTTCATTTTCTCTATGCTCCTTTCATATTAACCCTCTGATTTTAATATTTTATCATAAAATATTCCATTTGAAATGTCTTGCATTTAAAGAACGCATGTTCTATAATATAATCAGCCTGGGTTACAGAGGTGGGAATTTTATTGATTTTGAAGATATATAACCAGTTTCTTTGCAGTTCTATGATGTTGCCCGAGCATAAAGAAGCATTAAATGACCATTATGTAGAGGAAGAGCATCGGGAAGAACAATGCATGCCCGAGATTGATGAACAACAGCTTGAAATTTGGGAATACCTGATCAGAAAGTCCCTGATTAAGAGTAAGAAACTGAACATCACATATTTAACGAAAAAGGGGCGCCGTATTACCGTTAATGGGGTAAAAGTTAAATATATCAAGGGTTCTTCGCTTTGTATAAAGGATGGCGTGACGGATAAAACAAAGGCGATTGACTTAAACAAAATTGTAAGCATTGAAGAAAGCTAAACCTCAAAACGGCCTCTTCCGGCCCGCTCCTTCCCCGGGCTGGCTGTGAATACCATATTTTTAAGATATCAAATTTATTCTATCGTATCAAGGGTTTTGCTTCAGGTATTTTGCAGCGAAAGCGGTAAAAAATAAAGGCCGCCCGCAAATATGACTCTATCAGCATGGCCAACCAGACTCCCCTCAAACCCCAGCCAATCCATACCAGTAAAAGCGTTAACAATAAGCGCACTCCCAGCATGCTGATGAGGGTCAAGTACATTACCCACCTGGTATCGCCCGCGCCTCTCAAGCCTCCGGTCAGAGAGACAATATATGCTATGGCAGGTTGGGCCAGGGCCAGCATCATAAGAGGATGACCGGTCAGCTCCTGCACTCCCGCTTCCCGGGTAAACAAAAGAGTAACAGTATCGGGGAAAAAGAAGAAAAAGATCCCGGCCGCGGACATGACAATTAAAGCCAGTCGTGCTGTTTCCATACCGCTCTGCAAGGTGCGCTCCTTTTCATTTGCACCCAAGTATTGCCCAACCAGAGTAGTAGCCGCCAGGGAAAAGCCAACACCGGGCAGATAAGTCATAATGTAGGTATTATGCAGGATCTGCTGCGCTGCCACAGCCAGAGTACCCAGAGAGGCCACGATCATGGAATACATAATCTGGCTGAAATGAACTCCAATCTGTTCTATGGCTGAAGGTACTCCAATAAAAAGGACCCTGGAGAGGATACGCTTCTGCAGTATAAAAAACTTCGCCGGCTTAAAAGTCAGGGGGAGAGGTGAAATATGGGAAAAAAGCAGCCCTATTCCCAGCCCGCCGCCGATCAAACCTGCCGCACAGGTGGCCAGCGCCGCTCCTTGAACACCAAGAGCAGGAAAAGGTCCGACACCAAATATTAAAAGGTAATTACCTCCGACATTTAGCACATTGGTTAAAGCCATCAGGTAAAGAGGAGTACGGGAATCTCCGGCACCCTGGAAAATGCCGTTAACTACTAACAGGGAGAATCGCAGCGAAA
>CAYQQF010000143.1:0-5065 GCA_964419485.1 uncultured Dethiobacter sp. | reverse complement strand
GATCCTGGAAAATGCGGTATAGAACCCGTAAAGGGAGTTCTTACAGTAAGCGATTATTTAAAGATAGGACGGATTGCTGCAGAATTAGGAATCAGCAGAATAAGGTTAACTGGGGGTGAACCTCTTTTACATCCCGATATTCTGGAAATAGTAAATGGGTTAGCGAATGTGGACGGGATAAAAGATCTTTCTTTAACAACAAATGGCATTTTGCTTGAACAAATGGCCTCCCGCCTGGCACAGGCCGGATTAAACAGGGTAAATATCAGCCTGGATTCCCTGGATGAATCTAATTTCCGCCAGATTACCAACGGAGGGAAACTCAAGAGTACATTAAAGGGTATTGATTGTTCATTAAATGTGGGCTTGAGTCCTGTCAAGATAAATGTAGTTCTGTTAAAGGGCATTAATGAACACGAAATTGAAAAGTTCGTGCGCTTAACCCTGAACCGTGAACTTTATGTTCGTTTTATCGAATATATGCCTGTCGGCGGACAACATGGCCACTGGTCCAAATATTTTTTACCTATGGACAGAGTTCTGGAGATCGCCCGCAGTATCGCTCCCCTGTCAGTAGTTGAAGGGAACCATGGAGGCGGACCGGCAAGATATTGTCGCCTTGAAGGAGCTGTGGGAAAACTGGGATTGATTTCTCCTCTGAGCCGGCATTTTTGTGACCGCTGTAACAGGCTACGGATTACACCTGACGGCAAAGTAAAACCCTGCCTTTTTTCTGATCAAGAACTCGATTTACGACCCTATCTTGATCAACCGGAGCAGTTGAAGAGCGTTTTTCTGGAAGCAATAAAACGCAAGCCTGATCCCGGAAAGAGTGCCTGTAATTCTATGGATAGGATGAAGCAATTTGAAGGGAAACGTCCGATGATAAATATTGGAGGTTAACGGTGTGATGTTTATTGAATAATATTGTATAACAGGGGTGAAACCGCATGGCAGGTCATTCAAAATGGGCAAATGTTAAACACCGGAAAGCTCGTGCAGATGCCCAAAAAGGAAAAGTATTTACCAAATTAGCCAGAGAAATTATGGTTGCCGCCAGAGAAGGTGGAGGAGATATTGAGTTAAATTTTCGATTAAGGCTGGCTATTCAGAAAGCCCGTGAAGCTAACCTGCCGGGTGAAAATATTAACAGGGCGATACAGAAAGGCCTGGGAGGAACTGAAGGAGCAGCACTGGAACAGGTAAACTACGAAGGTTACGGACCCGGCGGTATTGCAGTTTTAATTGAAATTCTGACAGATAATCGCAACAGGACAGCACCGGAGATCCGGCATATTTTTTCACGTCGGGGAGGCAGTATGGGAGAATCCGGTTGTGTTGCCTGGATGTTTAAGCGCAAGGGTTATTTTACATTGGAAAAGCAGGATTCTTTGCCGTCTGAAGATGACTTGATGACTTTAGCCCTTGAAAACGGAGCTGAAGATTTTAATGAAGAAGAGAATAATTATGTCATTATTACTCCTCCGGAAGAATTTGAAAAGATGAAAGAAGCTTTTGATGAGAAGGAAATCGAATTTAGCTCTGCAGAGGTAACGATGGTACCCGAAAACACCATTTTAATTGATGATGCGGAAGAAGCTGCCAGGGTGCTTCGCCTTTTGGAAGCACTTGAAGAACATGATGATGTTCAGAATGTGTATGCAAATTTTGATATATCTGATGAGATTATGCAGTCTTTAGATACGTAAAATTTGCGTCGGGAGTAAAATCATCCTTTTCAGGGAAAGATATATTAATCTTTCTCAGAGGTGATAAAAATGGCGGGTAAGAAAACGCTCTCCCGGGGAAAAAGACTTTTTGTCCTCTTTTGTTTGTCCATTCTTTTTTTATCTGTTCTTTATGTAAATATAAAAAAAGTTCATCTGGGACAGGAAGAAAATAATGGGGAAACTGAGGAGGAAGACAGAATCCACTATGAAGCAAACCTTTTTTCGGAAAATGAGAAACCGGAGAACAGGACAGAGGAAACCGATTCTGAACAGGAAAGTTTGGAATGTGAATTTTTTTTGGGTATTTATGGCGATCGAATTGCTGTTTATTCCAGGCATCCAACGGGTGAGGTCACACTGGAGGAAGTACTGCCATACCTTGTGAAAAGTGTCTATTACGATGAATTGCTCAAGGGGATCCCTTTTTTTTCTCCTGATGAAAAACTTCTTCTTCTGGAAAATTTGACTTCCTGAAACATCTATTCTTTATTGCTGAGGAGCAGGGAAAAGATGTTTTTTTGTAGAATGTAGCATTAACGTATAATTATGGATTTAGATTGTATTTTGGGGGAATAGTTCTTGTTAATTCTGGGGATCGATCCGGGCCTGGCCACGACGGGTTACGGCCTTGTCAGGAAAACAGATGAACATCTGCAGGGGGTTGATTACGGATATATTGAAACGCAAGCTGAGTTGCCTTTGCCGGAACGTTTATTGATAATATTTCTCGAAATATCAGCCTTGATAAAGAAATATTTGCCCGATGCACTGGCTGTAGAGCAATTGTTTTTTTGTAAAAATGTCAGGACAGCTCTGCAAGTTGGACAGGCAAGAGGAGCTGTTCTTACAGCAGCAGCTCAAATGGGCCGTCCTGTGTACGAATATACTCCTCTTCAAGTTAAACAGGCAATAGCAGGTTACGGAAAAGCAGATAAAAAACAGGTTCAACAGATGGTACGCCTTATTCTCAAACTAAAAGAAGTGCCAAAACCGGATGATGTTGCGGACGCTCTGGCAATAGCTGTCAGTCATATTCAATCTTCCAGGTGGCGGGAGCTTTTAGAGAAACAGGAATAGGTAAAGCCTTTGTACGAATTGAATAATTGCTGACCAGGTGAATCCTGTTGTTTGGAAAGGTACGGTACGGAAATGCTGGATTATCTGAGGGGAACCCTAATGGAAAGCCATCCCCGTTATCTTGTTTTAGAATGGATGGGACTTGGTTTACAGGTGCTTATCCCGGCTTCTTTATATTTTAAAACACCCGAAACAGGGGAAACAATGACGGTTTTTACATATTTACATGTCAAAGATGATGGGATTAACCTCTATGGTTTTTTAAGCAAACAGGAGAGAGATTTTTTTAAAACTATCCTTAGAGTAAGCGGTATCGGTCCAAAGGTTGCCTTATCATTAATGGGACATTTGACCTTATCCCAGTTATACCAGGCGATTTACCGGGAAGAGACAGAGATTCTGACCAATGTTCCCGGAATAGGGAAAAAAACTGCCGGACGCCTGATTTATGAGCTCAAAGGTATACTTGATTTTAGCAAAGAAGAGTCACTTTCCCTGAACAATGAAGAGCTTAAAGTCTGGAATGATGTCGAGCAGGCTCTTCTTTCACTGGGTTATTCCCTGGCTGAGATTACAAAGGTCAAGAATCAGCTGGAAGGAATGGTTGAGCTCCCAATGGAGGCGCTCTTTAAAAAGGCTCTCGGTCTTCTGGGCAAATATTAGCCGGAGACTGTAGATAGGGGAGTATGAGAAAAATGGATGACAGAATAATTTCTTCCCATTTACATGGGGAAGAATTTCCTTATGAAAATAATCTAAGACCTGAAAAGCTGCAAGATTTTATCGGTCAGGATAATTTGAAAGATAAACTGGATATCTATATTCGCGCGGCCAGAGAACGAGGCGAACCGCTTGATCACGTTTTGCTTCATGGACCTCCGGGTTTGGGTAAAACAACCATGGCAAAAATTATCTCCAGGGAAATGGGCGTAAATATCAGGATTACTTCCGGCCCTGCAATAGAACGGCCCGGAGACCTGGCAGCCCTTTTAACCAATCTTGCTCCCAAGGATATTCTTTTTATCGATGAAATTCACCGGCTTAACCGCAGCGTGGAAGAGATCCTCTATCCGGCTATGGAAGACTTTGCCCTGGATATAATTATTGGGAAAGGTCCTGGTGCCCGTTCTTTAAGGCTGGATCTGGCTCATTTTACATTAATCGGTGCTACGACGAGAGCCGGACTGTTATCATCTCCTTTAAGAGACCGGTTTGGTATTGTCGAAAGAGTGGAATTTTATAGCCCGGAGTCTTTGAGCAGGATTATTGAACGATCTGCGGTTCTTCTCGGGGTGAAAATGGATCTTAACGGCACAAACAAAATTGCTCTGGCCGCCAGGGGAACTCCTCGCATTGCCAACAGGCTGCTTAAAAGAGTCAGAGATTATGCACAAATAAGGGCCGACAGTGTCATAACATCCCGGGTTGTAGACGATGCGCTGCAAATACTGGAGATCGATGCTCTTGGATTGGATAAAACAGATTATCTTCTTCTTAATACTATAATAGAAAAATTTAATGGGGGGCCTGTTGGGGTAGAGACAATCGCCGCTTCGCTTAACGAGGAAGCGGGGACAATTGAAGAGCTTTATGAACCGTATTTAATGAAAATCGGTTTTTTAAAGCGAACTCCCAGGGGAAGAGTCGTCACGGAAAAACTGTACTCCCATCTAAATATTAATCTTGAAGACTATAAGCAGCAGAAACTTTATTAAACATGAAAGGATAACATAAAAATGGGCAAACCTGTTCTTATACATGTTTGCTGTGCGCCGTGCAGTATCGCCACGTTGAAAGTTTTTAAAGAAAAAGGGTTCGAACCTGCAGGTTATTTCTTTAATCCTAATATTCATCCCTACAGAGAGTTTGCCAGGAGGAAGGAAACGGCGCGGCAGTTTTTTAAAGAAGAAAAAGTACCTCTTATTATTGAAGAGGATTATCTTCTGGAAGATTTTTTGCGGATGGTGGTCCACCGGGAAAAGCAGCGCTGTTTGCTCTGCTACCGTCTGCGCCTGGAGACCGCTGCACGTCAGGCCAGGGAAAAAGGTATGGAGTGTTTTTCTACGACACTGCTGATCAGTCCATATCAGAAACATGAACGCATTAAAGAAACCGGCGAGGAAATGGCTGATAAATACGGTTTACAGTTTATTTATGAGGACCTTCGCCCGTTTTTCAGGGATAGCCAGAATACGGCCAGGGAGAGGGAGCTCTATATGCAGGGTTACTGTGGATGTATCTATAGTGAACAGGAACGG
>CAYQQF010000142.1:0-5102 GCA_964419485.1 uncultured Dethiobacter sp. | reverse complement strand
GGTCTACCGCTTTGTTCTCATAGAGGTTCAAGGTATGCAAATTAACGGCGTATTCCAGGCCGGACAAATCGGTAATGTTTTGCCTGGAGGCATCAAGAGTTTCCAGACCGGCCAGGTCTGCAGTTGTAAGCACCCCGGCGGGTTGCCCCAGGGCCTGACGTACGGCCGTTTCAAGCTGTGCGTCGGGAAAGTGAATTACTTCCTGTGCTGTTGACGTTGCCGGAAAGGCGGCAAAAATGCTGACAGTAAAAAGAAACATTAAAAGGAGAATGCCTGGTATAATTCTTCTTTGGGAAGACAAAACATATCTGGCTCCTTTCGCAGTTGCATCCTGTTAAATTTTAGGTAAACGGTAAATACTTAACGTATGATGGCGATAATCGTAGCCATCCGGTGAGATAGAGATGGTTATTAGATTATTACCGGCGCTAAGAGGTATTGTCCGGCTCGTCCCGTCGTAAAAATTGCTTCCGTTAATGCGCAGGCGGTCGGAAGAGTTTTCCAGGGCAACCATCAGGTTGACCCAGTTTATATCATTGTCTACAAAAATGGTATAGGGCATCTTGTCCGGGGTAATGTACAATTTCATGGTGCCCTGCGTAATATACAAGGTTCTAAAAAGGCCCTCATCATGGGAGAGGCAACCCGTTTCAGTAACAGTTATCGTAAATTGTTTTTCCTGGCGATCATAATTGTTATCTCTGACACGAGCGGTAAAAGTGTAAGTGCCTGTGGATGTCGGGGTGCCGGAGATTGTTCCGGAGCTGTTTAAACTAAGCCCCGGCGGCAGGCTTCCTCTTGTCCGCGACCATCTATAGGGTGTACGTCCGCCCTTGGCCGATAAAGATGTGGAATAGGAATAATCCTTTCGGGCCCGGGGCAGCGTTGCATTGCTGGTGATGCTCAGTGGCGTAGAGCCGCTTTCATACACGGTCAGGTAGAAATATTTGTTTGTACTGCGGCCGTCGTTATCGGTGACACGGATGGTAAAATCATAATCGCCTGTGGATGTCGGGGTGCCGGAGATTGTTCCGGAGCTGGTTAAGCTAAGCCCCGGCGGCAGGGTTCCTCCTGTCCGCGACCAGGTATAGGGCGAAGTGCCGCCTGCCACCGACAGGGAAGTGGAGTACGAAGAGTTGCGGGTGGCGCCGGGCAGATAGGCGCTTGTGGTAATATGCACGCCGGAAGTGCTGATCATGCCGTTGCGCTCCGAAAGGTTAGCCGCGTCGCCATTTAACTGTAAGTTTTCTATATCCAAATCGGTGCTGCCCGCATTTTGCACCTCAAATTCAATTCTGAAGAGCACACCATCCCCGGATAGTGTGTTATTGTTTTGATTGTACCAACGAATATAAATCCTGTCGCTTTCAGTTAAGTCTCTCACAAGGATATCGCTGCTCGAACTTAGCAGGTCTCCTTTTTGTACACTTAGCGCCCGGACAATGTAAGGGTCGTATCTCAGGTAAAAGCTGCACTCACTGACCTGCTGGGGGTTTTCAATTGAAACATTAATGGTAACATCAGATCCTACTGCTGCCGAGGTATGGGAAGAAACGCGAAAATATGTCGTCTGTGCTTCGGCAACCTGGGGATTGCCCAGTGTACTCAGGCAGAAGATGAAAAAAACGGCTCCGAGTATCTTGAAAAAAGACGGTATAACAGGAAAAGAACCGAATGGCCGCCTATATCTGCACGTGCAAGGCAAAGGGACAGAACGAGATGTACTTTTTGGAAAATCGCGTAATTTTGACATATCAACCTCCAGATTACGAATTATAATAACCTGAAATAGTATTGTTCAGATAGACCTTCAGGTACTTTATCGGCAATTTCTAAGGAAAAGTTAAAAATCTTAAAGCGGAAACTCGTTGGTACGATTTTCCATTCCTGTGATGTTCTTAATTATACACGAAAATTAATCCGGGGGATAACCTTTTATGCATTTTTCATGCCGGGATATATAACAGAATTAAGAGGTTATGTTATAATGTTAGGCGAAATGAAATATAAAGAAAAAATTGTACTTAGGAGGATTTTATTTTGCAAGAAACGCATTCTTATTTTTCCGGAACAAAAGATTATATTGCTTCAGAGGACCTGCAGAACAGCGTAAATGTATCCATCGCACTGGGAAGGCCCCTGCTCATCAAGGGAGAGCCGGGAACGGGGAAAACAATGCTGGCCCGTAGTATTTCCGAAGGGCTGGGGAAGGAACTTTTAATCTGGAATATCAAGTCTACCACCAAGGCCAAAGACGGTCTTTATATTTACGATACCGTCCAGCGGCTTTACGACAGTCAGTTCGGAGACCATGATGTGTCCGACATCAGGCATTATATAAAGCTTGGCAAAGTGGGAGAAGCTTTTCTTTCCGAACAGCAGGTGATTCTGCTCATTGACGAGATCGATAAAGCAGATATTGAGTTTCCCAATGACCTGCTTTGGGAACTGGATGTTATGAGCTTTGATATACCTGAGACGGGAGAAACCATCAAAGCCCGGCATCGTCCTGCGATAATTATTACCAGCAATGCCGAGAAAGAGCTTCCCGATGCCTTTCTTCGCCGCTGTATTTTTCATTATATTTCTTTCCCCGATGAGGAGATGATGAAGGAGATTGTTCAGGTTCATCACCCTGATTTGGAGGAAAAGCTTCTGCAGGAGGCCATGGCAGCTTTTTACTGGATCCGCAGTATCGGCGGACTGCAGAAGAAACCCAGTACCAGTGAACTCCTAGACTGGGTTCAGGCCCTGACGGTTGGGGGTATCAGCCCGGCTAAAATATCCAAGGAGCTTCCTTTTCTGGGAGTTTTGATCAAAAAAGACCATGATTTTAACGCTGTTCTCCAGCGGCTGCATAATAACCAGGGGATGCAAAGGAAAGGCCCGGGGGCGGGAATCCTGCGCAACTGGTAGGTTGAAGAGAGGAACGCTATGTTTATCAATTTTTTTTATTTGCTGAGAAACTACGGAGTTCCGGTTTCCATCACTGAGTGGATGACCCTTATGGAAGCGCTGGGAAGAGGGATGGCCGGTTCCAGCTTGATGGGTTTTTACCATCTGGCCCGGACGGTGCTGATAAAAAGCGAAACGCATTTTGACCGTTATGACCTGGCCTTTGCCGATTATTTTGCCGGCATAGAGACACCTGTTGAGCTGACGGAAAAAGTGTTAAAATGGCTGGAAAAAGCGCTTCCGCCCCTGCGTATCTCTCCCGAAGAACGCAAACAGTTCCAGAACTGGGACCTGGACGAATTGCGCCGTCAGCTGGAGGAGAGGCTCCGGGAGCAGAAAGGCGAACATCACGGCGGGGGAAACTGGATCGGAACGGGCGGGACCTCCCGTTTTGGCCATTCGGGGTATAACCCCGCGGGGATACGTCTCGGAGGCGAATCGGTCAATAAATCTGCCGTCAAGGTTGCCGCAGAGCGTAATTTTCGGGGTTTTCGCACGGATGAGACCATCGGGGTCAGACAGTTTGAGGTAGCGCTGCGCAAGCTTAGACAGCTCAGCAGTAAAGTGGAAGGACCGAAAGAAGAGCTCGATATTGATGAGACGATTAAAGAAACCGGAGAAAAGGGCGGTCTGCTCCAGCTGGTCTGGTCAAGAGGGCGTAAAAATATGGTTAAAGTTGCTTTAATCATGGATTCGGGCGGTTCGATGATGCCGTACCTGCAGATCTGCAGCCAGCTTTTTACGGCCATGAACAGGTCCAGCCACTTTAAAGACCTGCGCTTCTTCTTTTTCCATAACTGTGTGTACCAGCATATCTACATGGACCCATCCTGCCAGACTCGAAATGCCGTTAAAACGGAGGATTTTCTGCATTTGCTGGGACCGGAATACAAGGTTATTTTTCTGGGGGATGCCAGTATGGCTCCCAGCGAACTGATGATGGTCGACGGAGCAATTGACTGGTATTATTCCAATGATGAACCGGGTATTACCTGGCTGAAGCGCATTGCCGAACATTTTCCTCATTCCGCTTGGTTGAACCCCATTCCTGCTGTTTACTGGGACCGAATTTTTGGTTCTTATACTATTGCCATGATTAAAGAAGTCTTTCCCATGTTTGAACTGACTGTGGAGGGGCTTGAAGGGGCTATCAAAAAATTGAAAGTTCGCAAGTAAAGAAATAGAAGACCGAAGTAATGGGCGGACGGAGAGTAGCAGGGTATAAGGCAATTAATAATTGCCTTATACCCTGCTTTTTAAATTGAAAACTTCTCAACTTGCCAAAATGATAAGTAATAAAAAGAGCTGCATTCCTTACAATTTTTAAACAAGTTTAGTGACCCATCAAAAAAATAAAAATAAACTAATATATAAATGATTTACATATTTAACTGCATTGGAGGGGTTACCATGCAGGTTTTTAAAAACATTATTTTCTACTTAAAAATATTGGTAAGCTTAATAGGAGGTGGTTTCCTCACACTGATCGGTGGTTGGGATTTAGCGCTCCAGGTGCTGGTTATTATGGTCGTGATCGATTACATTACAGGCGTAGCAGCAGCATGGTATAAATGCTGTCTTAACAGTAATACAGGTTTATGGGGTATTTCAAAAAAAATTTTTCTTTTTGTTCCTGTTGTAATTGCTTACTGGCTTGATACTCTTTTGAATCAGGCAGTTCTAAGAAATATGGCCATATTTTTTTACATTTCTAATGAGGGGCTTTCTATTCTGGAAAATCTTGCCTGGTTAGGAGTGAAAATTCCCGGTTTCTTAACAAAAGCACTTGAGGAGATAAACAAGCTGCAGAGTAAAGAAGAGGAACTTAAATAAAAGAAAGCAAAAAATTAATTCTAAAAAGGTGACTTTACAATAAAAAAGTAGTATTATCTAAGAGAGACTATATTACTTAAGCGCCTATTTACATGGAGGCCATTGTCACATCAATCATGCACGCATGCTATTTTTTGGACAAAGATGATGAAAGAAGGCGATAAGAATGATTGTTTCACCCCTGTTGGAAAAGACCCGCTTAATTAACTCTATTCTTCAAAACAGTTCGGGGAAATATATTGATTTTCAAGAAATCTCTGATGTGCTTTCTGATGTGATTAAGTCTCATGTGTATATTATAGACCTGCATGGAA
>CAYQQF010000141.1:0-5170 GCA_964419485.1 uncultured Dethiobacter sp. | reverse complement strand
TGCTGGATGATGCCACCGTGCTCCTGCTGACAGGTTGTGCTGATATCGGCCAGGGTTCCAACACGGTTTTAGCCCAAATAGCAGCTGAAGAACTGGGCGTTGAGCTGCAAAAGGTTAAAGTTGTTTCTGCCGATACGCGGGTAACGCCCGATGCCGGAGCCACGTCGGCCAGCCGGCAGACTTATATTTCCGGAAATGCTGTCAAAGCAGCGGCAGCATGCGCTAAAAAGCCTGTGCAGGAAAAAGCATCAGCAATGCTTCAAGTTCCTGCGTCAGAACTTGTTTTTAAAGACGGGAAAATCTTTCCCCGTTCTGCTCCAGAAAAGTTTTTACTTTTGGAAGAGGTTATCAGGCAGTGCCGCGGTGAGGGCATTTTAACGTTGGGGAGCGGAACATTCAATCCGAAGACAACCGCCCTGGAAGCAGAAACGGGCCTGGGTGAACCCTATGCCACTTATGCTTTTGCTACACAGTGGGTCGAGGTAGAGGTGGATACTGAAACCGGGGAAGTGACCGTATTAAAGATTGTCGCCGCACACGATGTGGGCAAAGCGATCAACCCCCAAATGGTGGAGGGGCAGATTGAGGGGGGCTGTCTTATGGGTCTGGGTTTTGCTTTGATGGAAGAGGTGGTAGTGGAAGAAGGGACAATCGTCAACCCCCGGTTTTCCAGCTACCTTATCCCTACGATTAAAGATGCCCCCGACATCATTTCCTTAATTGTCGAAGAGCAGGAAGAAAGCGGACCTTTTGGAGCCAAAGGAGTTGGTGAACCGCCGCTAATTCCTACTGCTCCGGCTATTCTCAATGCCGTTAGCAATGCACTGGGCGTGCGTATTACCACCATGCCTCTTACACCAGAAAAAATCTTGGCTGCTTTAGAGAAAAAGGAAGAAGATCAATTAAAAAGTAATGGAGAGGGTTTTAATGTATGATAATTATTATCAGCCGGCTAGTTTAGAAGAAGCGCTGTCCATTCTGGAGGAAAACCGGGGCCGGGCACGTGTTGTTGCAGGGGGCACCGATCTGATCCTGCAGCTTCATAACCGGGAAGTTTCCGTCCGGTTGCTGGTTGATCTTACTCGCATTACGCAGCTGCGTCAGATTGGAGAGGAAAATGGGTTGATCAAAATCGGCTCCCTGGCCACCCACACTGATGTGGCCACTTCTCCACTGCTCCAAAGCTCGGTTTCTTTTTTATCTGAGGCGGCCGGAAGTATAGGCTCGTTGCAAATTCGTAATGTCGGGACAGTAGGGGGCAATATCATTAATGCCCAGCCTGCTGCGGACGCTGCGGTGGCCTTATTAGCTCTGGATGCTGTCTGTAAAGTGGTTTCGGCAACGGGAGAAAGAGAGGTGCCTTTAGCTGCTCTTTACCGTCCGGAAGGAGGAACGACCCTGGATCCCGGCCGAGAGATTTTGACGGAAATTTTCTTTGCTTCTCCGGGAAAACAAGGAGGCGCGGGTGCGTTTATGCGCTTGGCCAGGCGAAAAGCTGTATCCTTGCCGGTATTTAATACCGCTGTTGTTCTTTGGCCCGGAGAAAAGAAAAAGAGTTTAAGCGCGGCCCGTATTGTGATGGGACCGGTAGCCCGCGTTCCCTTTCGGGCAAGGGAAGCGGAAAGAGTATTAACCGGTAATTCCGCAAGTGAAGAATGCTTCAGGCAAGCTGCGCAAGCAGCCGCCGGTGAAGCCCGGCCCAGAGATAGTCATTTCCGGGGAAGCTCGCTTTACCGTAAAAAGCTGACGCAGGTGATGGTTTTTCGAGCTCTGGTCAAAGCCTGGGATAATTTTGAAAAAAGGGGGTGACTGTATGTCTAAAACCAAAAAAAAGCTTTCTTTTATTCTCAACGAGCAGCCGGTAACGGTGGAAGTACAAGCGGATACCCTTTTGATTGCCCTTCTCCGAGAAACCCTGGGACTGACAGGGACCAAGCAAGGATGCGGTGAGGGAGAGTGCGGTGCTTGCACTGTCCTGGTGAATAATGAGGCGGTGAACGCCTGCATTTTCCCGGCCTGGAAAGTTGAGAACGCCTGCGTGAAGACTGTGGAGGGATTAGGCACGGGGGGAAACCTCCATCCCCTGCAGGAAGCTTTCCTGGAAGCAGGTGCTGTGCAGTGCGGTTTTTGTACCCCGGGCATGCTTATGTCCAGCTATGCTTTACTGCAAAAGAAAATAGAGCCTGCGGAAGACGAAATTAAAGAAGCCCTGGCCGGCAATCTCTGTCGCTGCACCGGTTATGTAAAAATTATCGACGCGGTACAGAAGGCCTCCCAGAAAATGAAAAGTATTCAATATACAACCGAAAGGAGAGAGAAGCTTTGAGTACCTTACTCTTAAAAAATATCGGTTGCTTGCTTTCAGGTAAGGTAGATGAGCCTTATTGTACAGGGGATACCCTATTGATCAAAGATGGTTTAATTGCCGCCATTGGCGACGTTTCTTCCGCCGGGGGACAGATCGATCAGGTCGTCGATGTGCAGGGTGCCACAGTTGCTCCTGGCCTGATTGACTCGCATGTCCACCCAGTCCTTGGTGATTTTACCCCCCGGCAGAACATGTTAAACTATATTGAAAGCTCGTTGCACGGAGGCGTCACCACGATGATCTCGGCCGGCGAACCCCATACTCCGGGCCGTCCTAAAGACCCCGCGGGAACAAAGGCGCTGGCTATTCTCTGCCATAAATCTTCCTGCAACCATCGTCCCGCCGGGGTTAAGCTGCACGGCGGAGCGTTGATTCTGGAGAAGGGGCTGCAAGAAGAAGACTTTGCCGCACTGGCGGCAGAAGGAGTCTGGCTGGTCGGTGAAGTGGGGCTGGGCAGCGTCAAAGATCCGGAGGAAGCCGCGCAGATGGTTCGTTGGGCCCACAAGTACGGTATGAAGGTAATGATGCATACCGGGGGTACTTCCATACCTGGCAGCTCCGTGGTCACGGCTGCCGATGTGCTCACCGTCCAGCCCGATGTTGCTTCTCACGTCAACGGAGGGCCGACCGCTCCCCCCCTGCAAGAGATTGAAAAACTGGTCAACGAATCCCTGATCGCCTTGGAGATAGTGCACTGCGGAAACCCGAAAGCAGCCGATTACGCCGCGCGGCTGCTCTTGAAAAAAGGAGAGCTGCACCGTCTTATCGTGGGCAATGATGCCCCTTCGGGCACCGGTGTAATTCCCCTGGGGATACTTCGAGTAATGGCCCAGCTTGCTTCTATTTCAGAAGTCTCCCCTGAGAAGGTTATAGCAGCAGCCAGCGGCAATACGGCGAAGCTTTACGGCTTAAATACGGGGATAGTGGAAGTGGGCCGTGAAGCGGATCTGGTCGTTTTGGACGCTCCCATGGGCTCTGTAGGCGGAGATGCCCTCGAGGCTTTAACTGCAGGCGATATACCCGCTGTGGCCATGGTCCTGATCGATGGTCAGATTGTCGTTAAAGGGAGCCGTAACACTCCCCCGCCGAAACGTAAGCCGGTTTTCTAAACATATATGGGGAGAAGAAATGCCAAAGAAATGGAGGGAGAAGACTTGTCCGGAAATCCTGAAATCCGCAAAATGTATCTGTTTGTCGAAGAAACCCATGCCGATGGGGTAAAAAAGCTGGCGAAGCCGACGCGCAAAGCCGCAGCCGCAGCCGTTTTTAAAAACCCTTATGCCGATCAGTATCAGGAAGATCTTTCCCTGCTTTATGACTGGAGTGAAAAGCTGGGGGAAACTTTAACGCAAAAAGCTGTTGCAGCCCTGGGGATAAAACCGGAAGAAGTGGAGAGTTACGGCAAGGCGGCCATCGTCGGTGAAAGAGGCGAATTGGAGCACTGTGCCGCTGTCCTGCACCCAAAGTTGGGTAAACCGTTGAGAGACAATGTTGGCGGCGGAAAGGCCATCATTCCCTCTGCTAAAAAGCTGGGTTTTCCCGGAGCAGCTATTGATGTGCCGTTGCATTTTAAAAATGCCGCTTTTGTTCGTTCACACTTTGATGCCATGGAGGTGCGCCTTCACGATGCGCCCCGGGCGAACGAGATTGTTTTGATTGTCGCGGTGACTGATGCAGGCCGTCCCTTTGCCCGGATCGGCGGGCTTACAGTGGCCGAGGTCAAGGGCGAAGACGGGTTGAGATAGTTTTTTCCGGTTAAATTTTCCGCCGGGCGCAGGCAGCCGGGCGGTAAGAGCTGGAGTGGTATTCATGATTCTAGTTGATAAGGAAAGATGTAAAGGTTGTGGAAAATGTGCGCGGGATTGTCCCGTGGGAGCGATCAAGATTGTTGAGAAAAAAGCGGTCGTGGAGGAAAGTTGTGTCCATTGCGGAGTATGCCTGCACGTGTGCGATTTTGACGCTCTGACCAGGCCGCCGGAGAAAGATGATTTGGCCTGCAAGTGTACTTCCTGCCCTGTACAGTGCGAAATTAAGCCCGGTTTTACGGGCGCCTGCCGCCGCTATATGAACAGGGACGGGGTCCTTGTGAGAAATAGACCCCTGGTAACAGAACCCCTTGCCCGGCAAGCAGGGTTAAAAGCCCTGGAGAGGCCTTTAATTACTGCGGTAGGTTCCGGTACAAATTACCCCTGCTGTCGTCCCGCCCCGCATATTGTTCAGGATATAGTTGATGACGTGGAAGTAGTGACCGTAGTTACGGAGGCTCCGCTCAGCTATAGCGGCGTGAGAGTAAAGATCGATACAAATTTCCATATTGGAGAAGAAGGAGCCAAAGTCCTCCGGCAGGGCCAGGTTGTAGGTATGGTGGATATGGAAGAATACGGTTCGAAAATGCTCTACATCGGCGGGGTCAATCTGCTGACGGGCCAGGCAGGCTTTATGGTGGCCAGGACAATTGTGGAGATCTGTAATGGAGAAAGGGTTAAACTCAGGGTGGAAAATGGTGCCGGCTTGGAACTGCAGGTCGGGAAAAGGCCTGTAATCAACGGCCAGGAAGATGCCAAAATGCGCGTAGGTTGCGGCAGCGCAACCATCGGCATGTTTGCTCCGCAGCTTGCTGCAGTTGTAGATGAAGCTGTTATCCTGGATCATCATGTTGTCGGCCTTTTGTCCGAGCATGTAGCAGGAGAATATGTCGGTATGCAGTGGAGCGGGGTGGTTCCCAGAGCCAGGAAAAGCACAAAAGGCCGCTACTTCGGAGAGCCTGGCCATGGTTGGGGCGGCACAAACATTGAAAACCCC
>CAYQQF010000140.1:0-5297 GCA_964419485.1 uncultured Dethiobacter sp. | reverse complement strand
CTTCAGATCCGCCTCCCGCTGGCCGATATCCCGCAGGTCAACGGCTTCATCCTTTTTTTTAGCCCTGGGATCGGCCTCCTTCAACGGATCTGCTTTCCTTCGTCCGCCGACTTTCTTCCCGCTGAACAAACCCTTTAGTTTTTTCAAAATCTTCCATGGAGGCTTCATAATTCCATTATTTCCAGGGGCTAGCTATTTATGCATCTAATTATTCTTAAGTTGAATGGACATATTAATACTATGAAAATCATGGGTGCAAATATTTTAGACAGAGAAAAATGGCGGATTGAATTCAGGGCTTTTGCCTTTGAAAAAAAGGCTGTCGGTCTGCTCCTGGAGCAAGGGGGTAAAACAAAGCTTATACCCATGGAAGAAGAGGAACCAAACCTGTACAGCGTTGCAGTCGAAGGGATGGGTGCAGGGCTCGCGTATAAATTTCGCCTGGAAGAAGAAGGGGACTATCCAGACCCCTTCTCCCATTACCAGCCGGACGGTGTGCACGGTTTTTCCAGGGTTGTCGACCACGGGAAATACTGCTGGAAACATTCCGGATGGAAAGGGATGGAGCTTTCGGAACTCATTTTTTATGAACTGCATGTGGGAACATTTACTCCGGAAGGAACATTTAAAGGTGTTACAGGCAGGCTGGACTATCTGCTGGAACTGGGGATAAATGCCATCGAACTGATGCCCGTGGTCCAGACTCCGGGGAGATGGAACTGGGGATATGACGGCACGTGCCTCTTCGCTGTCCGGAACAATTACGGAACCCCCGATGAACTCAAAGAATTGGTCGATCAATGCCACGGTAAAGGGATCGCTGTTTTTCTTGATGTTGTGTACAATCATCTCGGTCCTGAAGGAAATTATCTTTCCACATACGGACCATATTTTACCTCCAAATACATGACTCCCTGGGGGGAAGCAGTTAATTATGACGATCAACACTGTGAAGCGGCACGAAGGATGGTGCTGCAAAATGTCTGCTACTGGCTGGAGAAATACCGCTTTGACGGCCTGAGACTGGATGCTGTACATGCTATCCACGATCAAAGCTCCAGACATATTCTGCAGGAAATTGCTGAAACAGCAAGGGAAATTGCCAGCCGTGAAAAACGCAGGATTGCCGTAATCGCTGAAACCGATGAAAACAATATCAAAATCATCAACCCTCCGGAAAAAGGCGGATCCGGACTTGATGCCCAGTGGATGGATGACTTTCACCACAGCATCCATACCGTTTTAACCGGGGAAAAACAGGGCTACTATGTGGATTACGGCCGCCTGGAGGACCTGGAAAAGGTCTATGGAAATTTTTTATATACAGGCCAGTTCTCCTGCTTCTGGCAGAAGGAGCGCGGCACCGACGCCTCGGGAAATCCCGGTCACCAGTTTGTTGTGGCCCTGCAGAATCATGACCAGGTTGGCAACCGGGCCTGGGGAGAAAGGCTCGGCGCGCTGGTGGAATTTCCTTTCCTTAAAGCTGCGGCAGGTCTGCTCTTTATGGCGCCCTATCTCCCCCTGCTCTTTATGGGGGAAGAATACGCTGAAAAACAGCCCTTTCTTTTCTTTGTAGATTATCAGGATGTGAATTTAAGAAAAGCTGTTTCCCAGGGCAGAAAAGACGAATTCCGTGCTTTCGGCTGGGATGACTTCCCTGATCCGGTGGATGAGGAGACCTTTTACCGTTCCAAACTTACCGCCCTGGAAGACTGGGAGGAGAAAAACCGTCAGATCTTTGCTTTTTACAAGGATATGCTCCAGCTGCGCAAGAACCACCCGGCCCTTCGCAGACCCGATAAGAAGGCAACAGCAGTAAAGGTTAACCCAAAAAACCGCCTGGTGGAGATCAAAAGGCGGGGAGAAGGAGTTCTCCTGCGGGGACTTTTTAATCTGGGCGATCAGGAGATAGGCATAGAAGAATATACGGGAAAGCAACTCTTAAATTCTGAATGGAAACAGTACGGCGGGGATTTAGAGGGTGCTTCCCAGATGCTCTACAGAGGAAACATGATCATCATAGAGGAAAACAACCCGCCCCACGGCAAAATCTAACAATTGGCGGAATAACGGGGCACGCACCCATGATAGTTTATTCCTATTTTTCTCGTTCCTTGCGGATGTATTATATAAAACCATTAAAGAAAAGTGAAGTTCTATGTAACTTTTCTTTTTTTTATTCGTTATTTTAATGAAAGACGGGGGTGATTTGCCGGGTGAAAACACTGGAGGACATCTACAGGTCCAATATGAATGACCTCTACAAATATCTGCTCCATCTTTCAGGTCACCCCCAGACTGCCGAAGACCTGCTTCAGGAGACCTTTATTAAAGCCTACGAGCACCTGGAGAGCTACGGGGGGGAAAGAGGCCATTGAAGCCCACGTGGAAAACTGCCCGGACTGCCGTCAGATTCTTGATGAATGCCTGGCTGAAGGTGAGTTAAATAACAAAAATCTGCCAAAAAAGCCGGCTTCTAAAATCAATGTTAATGGCCGGGGAAGCATGCGAAATGTTCCCCGGCTGTTTATTACTGGATCTCCACTTTCCTAGCAGCACTTCCCTCGTCAAGATTGACCTGTTCTTTCTTCAGAAAATCCCCGGTGATCTGGTGCAGAAGTTGAACCAGGTCCCTCTGATGTTTCTCTGCTTTATCTCTAACTGGCTCAGGTAGCAATTCGGTCATCAGTTCCAAGGCTTCCAATTTTAATTTCCATAGTTTAGACAACACTTCCACGTTCATGATGACCACCTCCAAGAATAATGTTCAGACGATCCTCGTTAAATTTTGCACTTTTTACTGTATAACCCCGAACAGTGCGCGGCAAAGTAAGTGTGCGCTTGACCGCTCCCGCCCGTATAATCAATTCATCCCCCTTCTGGCTGAGAGATAAGTCCTGCTTAACGGTAAACGGCATATAGATGGACAGAAGATATTGCCCGTTTCTTTTTTCAATGTGCTGGGTCCGCTGATTGTAAAAAATGCGGATTGGATCGTCTCGCCCAAAGGCAGCCTCTCCCAAACGCGTTAGCATCTCCGTCCCCACGACCTCTTTTTCAAAAAGAGGGGCAGAGAAAATGGGCACAGGCTCAAAGCTTTCTTTGATCATTTCCCGATATTTCTGTTGGATATCTTTCCAAACCTTAAAATAAGGATCAGTTACACCTTCCGGAATAACACGGTTTATAATCACGGCATCTACATTGTAATCGTATAGATTAAGATAAGTAAAACTGCGCTGCGACTCTTTCACTACCATTTTTTCCGGATTAACCACCATTCGAATGCTGGTAGTTTCCCGGTCTGTAAAAACCTGCCTCATTTCATCCAGCTGGTAATAAACGCGTTCTATTTCCCCCATTACATTGTCGCCGGGCATAGGAACACCCAGCAGAGGCTCAACGATAGGTTTCACAATCCTTGCGGCTTTACGTTTAATTGGAAAGAGCCGGTCCATCCACCAGCGTAACATATCAGGAAAGCTAAGCAGGGCCAGCGTTTCACCGGTCGGTGCACAATCGATAATAATCACATCAAAGGTTTTTTTCTTATAGTAATTAAGGATACGCAGTAAACTCAGCAAATCCTCCACTCCGGGGAAAACAGTTAGCTCCTCTGTGGTGATATCTTTGATAGCCTTGGCAGTAAAGAGTTCGGTCAGGTAATTTTGCACAAGTCCCCAGCCCTCTTCTACTTCGTGAGTAATATCGATTTCCTGTGCCCAAAGGTTAGTGTCTATTTCTTCAGGTTCCGGTAATAGTTTTCTGTCCAGACAGTCACCAAGGCTATGAGCGGCATCGGTGCTTATTACCAGCGTCTTTAATCCACGTTGAGCGCTTTTAATTGCCGTAGCCGCTGCGATACTGGTCTTGCCCACTCCACCTTTGCCGGTATAGAGAATAATTCGCATTTTTAATTTCATCCTCCTTGTATTATATTTATTACGCCCATTGAATATTACTAATGGCGAAGTTTTTAGAATAAAACACCTCAACACTTCTTCTTAATGATACAAGAAATTCCTATTCAATATCAATTTTCTTAATAACAGGGCCTGATTCGTGGGTCTCAAGCAACTTCCTCTTTTGATTAAGTATCTCAATAATCTTTAGGAATATTTTATAAAGGAGTTGCTGCTCTTCGTCTGTCAAAGTGCCTTCGACCAATCTTATATAGTCGGAAATCACTTCCTTCCAATGATTGATTACTTCTTTGCCCTTTTTTGAAAGGCTGATCAAGACAAGCCGTCGATCACTTTCGCTGCGCTCCCGCTGCAAAAGTTCCTTTTTGACCATCCGATCCACAATACCTGTTGCAGTACTCATGGGCATATTTATTTCTTCGCAAATTCGGCTCATGCTTATTTCTCCCCTACGGTCTACCAATAACAGGGTTAGCAGTTCCACTTTGGAAAAATTAAGGTCCAACTCCAGCCAGTCTTCCGGGAAAAAGATTTTTTTTAGATTATTAAGAAGTAAGTCGTAGAGATTAACGCTGTTCATTATTTTACCTCCAACGAATATTACGCCCCTCGTAATGTTCTGATGACATAATATCATCCCTGGCTGCTCTTGTCAACTTTATTCTTGCTTAAAAATTATTTTTACGAGCCGCCAGACTCGTTTATCAACCTTTTTCAACCAGTTCAACAAGAAGATGAAGGTACTTTAGCGCATTCTTTGTTACCAGGAATTCCTTTCTTACTTTTTCCCTCCCCTTCTCGCTCATCTCCTGGGCCAGCAAAGGATTGCGCAATAAATGAAGCACTTTTTCCGCGCATTCTTCTACCGTGCTCACCAGGTAACCGCTCACACCGTCCTCAATTTGCAGCTTAATCCCGCCCACATTCCCTCCGATAACGGGCCTTCCTTTCCACAGCCCCTCCGTTACCGTGAGGCCGAAACCCTCTTTCAGGGATTTCTGCAGCAACACGTCCGAAACCGTTTGAAAAGCATTTACTTCCAGCCCGGTAATCCCATTAAAATTGGTTATAATTTTAACGTCGTAATCTTCACCGGCCTTGCGCAGCGTTCGGTAGAGATAATCCCAACCCTCCGGATCATCGGAGGCCATCGACCCCACAAGGGCCAGCTGAACCTCCGGCAGTTCCTTTTTAACAATACGATAAACATCGAGGACCCCCATCGGGTCTTTCCAGGGGTCAAAACGAGAGATCTGGGAAATGAGATATCGATTGATATCAATGCCGAAGCTGGTGACGATCTCCTGCGCCCGCTCCCGCATTAAAGGAATGTTCTTGTAGCTGATAGGATCGATGGAGGGGGTAATAAATGTC
>CAYQQF010000139.1:0-5404 GCA_964419485.1 uncultured Dethiobacter sp. | reverse complement strand
CTCCAGGCCATGGCCTTTGTTTAAAAAAAAGGGGAACGATAATTGAAATGGGGAAAACCTTGAAAAACTGCTACTTTGATAATGCCGCCACCTCCTGGCCCAAACCCGAGGAAGTCTGCAAGGCTGCCGAGACTTTTCTGCGACAAGGAGGTGCAAATCCGGGCCGCTCCGGTCATACCCGTTCGCTCCATGCCGACAGGCTGGTTTTTGAGACCCGGGAGAGGGCGGCTTCTTTTTTGGGGGCTGCCAGGCCGGAGGAGATTGTCTTTACCCTCAATGCCACCGATTCTCTGAACATGGCTATCAAGGGAGTCCTGGAACCGGGTGATCACGTCATATATACCTCTCTGGAACATAACTCCGTCCTCAGGCCGCTTGGTTCTCTGCGGCAAAAAGGCGTTATCACGACAACGATGGTCTCCTGTGACTCAACCGGATGGCTGGATCCTCTGGATATCGAAAAGGCCGTCCGGCCTGAAACCAGGCTGATCGTCTGCACACATGCCTCCAACATTATCGGTAGAATTCTTCCCGTGGAGGAAATCGGGGTCCTGGCGAAAAAAAGGGGGATTATCTTCCTTTTGGACGCCGCACAGACTGCCGGGGCTATCCCTGTGGATCTTTCGCAGGTTGGGGCGGACCTTGCGGCTTTTACCGGTCATAAGAGCCTGCTCGGGTTTCCCGGAGTGGGGCTGCTTTACCTGCGCAGCGGCGTAAAGATTAAACCATGGCGGGAGGGGGGCACGGGAAGCCGATCGGAGGAAGAACTGCAGCCGGAAATGATGCCCGATTACCTGGAGGCGGGGACAATGAATACTGTAGGCATAGCCGGGATGAATGAAGGATTAAAATATCTCCAAAAGGTTGGGATTGAGGCTGTTCGGAAGCATGAGGCCGCCCTGAATCGCAGGCTTATTAACGGCTTGCAGGAGCTAAAAGGCCTCCGCGTTTTCGGGTCGGAAGATCCCCAAAAGTCCGTCGCGGTGACTTCTTTTACGGTACTGGGGATGGACAGCGGCGAACTGGGCTATATTCTTGAACAGGATTTCGGGATACTCAGCCGCACGGGACTTCACTGCGCTCCCTGTGCCCACCGCTCCATCGGCACCTTTCCCCAGGGGACGGTACGCTTCAGCTTCAGCTGCTTTAACACGGAAGAGGAGATCGATTACGCCCTTGCCGCGCTGAAAGAGATAACATCCCGCTTTTCCTTTTAAATTTTTATTCCGAAGTGCTTCATGGTAAAATCCAGAAAAGCATGGCTCAGCGGTGGCAGGACACGTTTTTTGCGGTAAATAAGGTAAAAATTTCTTTTCAAGTCCAGTTCCTCCAGGTTGTATCCCTCAATGGAACCGATACGCAGCTCTTCTTCTGCTGCTCTGCGAGATATTACCGTAAGCCCCAGCCCGGCCTTAACGGCTTCTTTAACGGCTTCCTGACTTTCCAGGTAGGCAATCACCCGAAGGCCGGGAGCTCTGCCGAATCGTTTTTGAAGGGCTTTTTCAAAGACAAGCCGTGTCGCGGAACCCGGTTCCCGCAGTATAAAAGGATAGTCCAGACAGGTCTTCAGCTTGACAGGAAAAAGGCCGGACTTGATTTTGGCTTTTTGGGCGAGGTTCGTGCCCGGAGGAGCGATGAGGATGAGCTGGTCTTCAACCAGTTTAATCTGTTCCAATCCTTTGCCGGTAACGGGCTTTCCGGTAAAGCCCAGGTCATATGTATAGTCTCTGATACTTTCAAAGGCCTGCTGCGTATCCCGCAGCAGGACAGAGAAGGTAATACCGGGATACTTCCGGTTGAAGGACCGAAGGAGCCCCGGTAAAAGGTACGCACCTGGAACGCTGCTGGCAGCGATCTCCAGGTGCCCCTGGACAATACTATAGTTTTCTTGTATGGCAGAAAGGGCTTTTTCTTTAATTTCCAGGATTTCCTGGGCAAACTTAAAGAGGGTTTTCCCCCCTTCTGTAAGCATTAGCTCCCGTTGGCTTCGGTCAAAAAGGGGCGTTCCAATTTCGTTCTCCAGGGCTTTAACATGAGCGCTGACCGTGGGCTGGCTTAAAAAAATATTTTCAGCCGCACGTGAAAAATTTTTTTGTTTTGCTACTTCCACAAATACCCTGAGCTGGTGGAAATCCATGCGCTTTTCATTCCCCTTTCACTTTCCGCCTCCGGATTCCTGTATCAAAAAAGATGCTTTTCATGCTTTTCCTCCCGTTATCATATCATTCGCTTGCAAATTTGTCTAAGCCATTGGTGTTTCTTTTTTATTTTTAAAAACAAATAAATGCCTTCAATAATTATAGTACAAACAAAAGGCCGATTGGAAATAGGAAATATCTATAGTTCATCCCATTTGTATTGTTTATGGCGACCCCGCATATTATAAGAGATTCAGCTTTATTCCCGCGCAAGCTTCGCATGAGCCCGGGCTATTGCTTTTGTTTCCTGATGATCTTGACGTAAGAAGCTTTTTAAAATACTATGATATTAACTTGGGATGAAGTGGAAAATCTTTGAAAACTCATTATTGGAGGATGCCGAGATACAATAACCGAAACAGATACTACCATAACGTAATAAAACCCGGAGGCCGCCATGTTGTTTTATTTTATAATAAAGGATTCTTTGTTGTCATTGGGTTGACAGTACATGTATAATTTTACGAATAAATAAGAGCATAACAGCTATTATATAATAAAAAGGGGAAGAAAAATGAACTATCAAGTCAGCGATGCAGAGGAAGTAGTATTAACTAATACTGCAGAGGTGCATTATAATTTACCTGTGGCAAAACTTGTAGAGAAAGCGCTCGCCCGGCGCGAAGGAGTACTGACAACCAGCGGTGCCTTAAGTGTCAGAACCGGTAAATATACCGGCCGTTCACCAAACGATAAATACATCGTTGACAATGGAGAACTTTCCAAGGACATCTGGTGGGGTGATAACAACCGGCTTATGAGCCAGGAAGGCTTCCAAAATATATATAACCGTCTTACAGCTTACCTGCAGAACCGTGAGCTATTTGTTTTCGATGGTTTTGCCTGTGCCGATCCCAATTATCGCTACCCGATCAGGTTTATCAACGAACTGGCCTGGCAAAATATTTTTGTTCAGCATCTTTTTTTAAAAATGGAACCCGCTCTGCTAAAGGGATTTAAATCCTGCTTAACAGTTATAGCAGCCCCGAAGTTTCAGGCAGTCCCCGGTATAGATAAAACAAACTCCGAAGCGTTTATTATTATTAATTTCTCCCGGAAGCTAATCCTTATTGGAGGATCGCATTATGCCGGTGAAATTAAAAAGTCGGTTTTCTCGGCGTTGAATTACCTGTTGCCCCAACAAAATGTACTATCGATGCATTGTTCCGCAAATATGGGAAAAGAGGGCGATGTAGCGCTGTTCTTTGGCCTTTCCGGAACGGGTAAGACCACCCTTTCTGCGGATCCCGAGCGCTTCTTGATCGGCGATGATGAGCACGGCTGGTCTGAAGAAGGTATCTTTAACCTGGAAGGCGGCTGCTATGCCAAATGTATCAACCTTTCCCGGGAGCATGAACCCCAGATCTGGGATGCTATTCGCTTTGGCAGCGTGGTGGAAAATGTTATTGTCGATCCTGTTAGCGCTGAAATAGACTTTAATGATAACAGTATTACAGACAATACCCGGGCAGGGTATCCCGTGGAATACATTTCCGGCTCTTTGATTCCGGGAGTAGCCGGTCATCCCCGGGTAATCATTTTTCTTACCGCGGATGCTTTTGGGGTAATGCCCCCTGTAGCCAAATTAACCGGGGAGCAGATTATGTATCATTTCTTACAGGGCTATACCAGTAAACTGGCCGGGACGGAAAGAGGTATTACCGAGCCGGAAGCCACTTTTTCCACCTGTTTTGGGGCCCCTTTTCTTCCTCTAACTCCACAAGTCTACGCCAGAATGCTGGGAGAAAAAGTATCCCGACATAATACAGATGTTTACCTGGTTAATACGGGTTGGAGCGGCGGAGCTTACGGAACAGGAAAAAGAATCGAACTAAAATATACCCGGTCTATCGTAAGTGCTGTTATAAAAGGGCAGCTTAACAGCGTTGAGTACGATCATGATCCATTTTTTAACCTGATGATTCCCCGGGAGTGTCCCGGAGTTCCGCAGAAAATATTGCATCCGGAAAATACCTGGGAAGATCGAAACGCCTTCCAGCAACAGGCCAGCCGTCTGGCAAAACTTTTTGAGGATAATTATTCCAATTTAAAATCAAGGTTATATACAAACCCGAACAAGCAGTAAACACCTTTTGTTTATCATGGACTTTTTAAATTTGAGTGAGAGATAAGACGGAGGGCCGAAGGCATTGTGAATGATTTCATTGACAATCCGAGCAAATATGCTTCTATTAGATTACAAGGAGGCAGGAAATGGAAACGAAGGAATGTATCAAAAACAGGCGAAGCGTAAGAAACTTTACTGCGCAAGAAATCCCGGGGGAAACATTGCTGGAATTGCTGGAAGCGGTTCGCTGGTCTCCCTCATGGGCAAATACACAATGCTGGGAATTGATCGTGGTAAAAGATAAAGCAAAGAAAGAAAAACTGGCGGAATTGCTGTCGGAAAGAAACCCCGCTACAAAAGCGGTGGTGCAGGCTCCGCTGGTATTGGTCTTTTGCGGCAAAAAAGGGGTGTCGGGTTATAAAAAGGGAGTAGCTGCGAGCAATAAGGGCGACTGGTTTATGTTTGATGTAGGTATTGCCTGCCAAAATTTTTGTTTAGCTGCGCATGATCTGGGACTTGGCACAGTTCAAATAGGAAATTTTGACCACCGGGGTGTGGATAAGTTTTTGAACTTAAGCGGAGACGTTGAATCTGTTGCCATAATTCCTGTCGGTTATCCGTCCGGGGATAGCGCAGCTCCACCCAGAAAAGAAATCAGAGCTTTTGTTTTTCTGGAAAGCTATGGTAACAAATTGATAGCGGAGTAAACCGTGACCTGATGATGCTGAAATAAATACGGCTATTGGAGGCTTTTATCCTGCGAAGCAGGTTCGCTGGATGGGCATGTTCCAATAGCCGTACTAAGTTCTTCCCTCTATTACCCCTTATAAAGAGCGGAGGTAACGGTCCATAGCCCTGGCAGACACTTTCCCGGCTCCCATAGCCAGGATTACCGTTGCCGCACCGGTGACAATATCCCCGCCGGCATAAATTCCTTTGCGGGAAGTTGCCCCTTCGTCATCGGCATTAATTGTGCCTCTGCGCCCGATCTCCAGACCGGAAGTGGTCTGCGGGATAAGCGGGTTGGGACTGTTGCCGATGGCAATAACTACAGTTCCCACATCAAAGACAAACTCGGAACCTTCGATGGGCACAGGACGTGCCCGGCCTGAATCGTCAGGCTCTCCGAGTTTCATCT
>CAYQQF010000138.1:0-5418 GCA_964419485.1 uncultured Dethiobacter sp. | reverse complement strand
CAGACCATTGAACGTATTGCACAGGACACGGACCGTGATTTTTTCATGTCCGCGCAGCAGGCAGTGGAATATGGTCTCGTGGATTCTGTCCTCGAAAAAAGAGAAATGTTAAAGAGGTGAAAGGCTCATGTTTAAGTTTAGCGATGAAAAGGGACAGTTAAAATGTTCCTTTTGCGGAAAGACCCAGGAACAGGTCCGCAAACTGGTCGCCGGTCCCGGGGTGTATATCTGCGACGAATGCATTGAGCTTTGCAATGAAATTATCGAAGAAGAGATCGAGGACGAACTGGAGTTCAACCTGGTGGACCTGCCCAAACCGGTAGAAATTCACGGCGTCCTGGATAAGTATGTGATCGGCCAGGATTCTGCCAAGAAAATTCTTTCTGTGGCCGTTTATAATCATTATAAGCGGGTCAATGCGGGCCAGAAGGTCGACGATGTGGAGCTGCAGAAAAGCAACATCATTCTCATCGGTCCCACGGGAGTTGGGAAAACGCTTTTAGCTCAGACTATGGCCAGACTTTTAAATGTTCCTTTTGCCATCGCGGATGCCACTTCTCTAACCGAAGCGGGTTATGTTGGTGAAGATGTAGAAAATATCCTCTTAAAGCTTATTCAGGCTGCGGATTATGACCTGGAGAAGGCGGAAAAGGGTATCGTCTATATTGACGAGTTTGATAAAATTGCACGTAAAAGTGAAAATCCATCGATTACACGGGATGTTTCGGGCGAGGGCGTGCAACAGGCACTTCTAAAAATACTGGAAGGAACAGTTGCCAGCGTTCCTCCCCAGGGCGGCAGAAAACATCCGCATCAGGAATTCATGCAAATCGATACCACCGATATACTTTTTATCTGCGGCGGCGCTTTTGACGGCCTGGAAAAATTGATTCTCAAGCGGACCGGTGCCGGCGGGATGGGGTTTGGTGCTGATGTCAGGCCCAAGGTAGACCTGCAGATTGGCGAGCTTCTCAGGCAGGTACGCCCGGAAGATCTCATTAAATATGGTTTGATTCCGGAATGTGTGGGGCGTCTTCAGGTGATTGCCGCTCTGGATGCTCTTGATCGCGAGGCCCTGGTTCGAATATTAACGGAGCCGGTCAACGCTCTGGTGAAGCAATATCGTAAAATGTTTGAACTCGACGGTGTGCAGCTGGAGTTTAAAGAAGGATCGCTGGAAGCCATTGCCGAAGAAGCTATCCAGCACAAAACCGGGGCACGGGGATTGCGAAGTATTATGGAAGGTATTTTGCTGGACATAATGTATGAGATTCCTTCGAGGGATGACGTGGATAAATGCATTATTACCCCCGGGGTGGTCAAGAAAGAAGACAAACCAAAGCTTTTAACCTCCGGCAAGAAGAAAAAAGAAGTATCGGCATCGTAATTCCAAAGGGGTGGCACGAGTGTCATCCCTTTCTTTAATAATTACCTGCCTTCCAGGAAATAATAACATTTAGAGAAAAATGCCTGGAAGGAGACATGGCTTGTGTATGGTTGGATGGGAATTGCCGGTTTAGTACAATTATTTTTTGCTGTGATTATCGGGCTGTACTTCTGGAACCTGCTTAAAAACCAGAGGGGAAGCAAGGTAGCTATCAACCGCGAATCATCCAGGGAGATGGATGAACTGCAGCGCCTGCGTTCCCTTTCTTTAACAGAACCTCTGGCGGAAAAAGTTCGACCTTCTTCTTTTAAGGAGATTATCGGGCAGGATGACGGCTTAAAGGCTTTGCGGGCAGCAATTTGCGGTCCTAATCCCCAGCATGTTTTGCTCTACGGTCCTCCGGGGGTCGGAAAAACAGCAGCAGCCCGCCTTGTTTTGGAAGAAGCAAAAAGAAACAGCCTTTCTCCCTTTACCAGTGAAGCCAAGTTTGTAGAAGTAGACGCGACTACAGTGCGTTTTGATGAAAGGGGAATTGCTGATCCCCTGTTGGGAACAGTTCATGACCCGATCTATCAGGGGGCCGGTCCTCTGGGTATAGCCGGTGTCCCCCAGCCCAAACCGGGAGCGGTAACCAAGGCTCATGGAGGTATTCTTTTTATCGACGAAATAGGTGAACTGCATCCCATCCAGATCAATAAACTGCTCAAAGTGTTGGAAGATCGCAAGGTATTTCTGGAAAGCGCTTATTATAATGCCGAAGACAACAAAGTTCCCCGGCATATTCACGATATTTTCCAGAATGGGCTGCCTGCGGATTTTCGACTGATCGGTGCAACGACACGCCGGCCGGAAGAAATTCCCGCGGCTATACGTTCCCGTTGCCTGGAGATTTATTTCCGGGAACTTTCTCAGCAAATGATTGGTACTATTGCCCTTAACGCCGTGGAACGGATCGGTTACCAGCTGAATCCGGAGGGCCTGAAAGTAGTGACCACCTTTGCTCACAACGGCAGGGAAGCGGTAAATATGGTACAAATCGCCGCCGGTATCGCTCAGGCAGAAGGAAAAACCGTCCTTGAAGCAGAAAATATGGAATGGGTAGTTAATAACAGCAGGCTTTCTCCCCGCCAGGAAAAACGTATTCCTGACTTACCCCAGGTCGGCGTAGTCAATGGCCTGGCAGTTTATGGCCCCTATTTGGGAGCGCTGCTGGAAATAGAAGCAGCGGTTACCACCGTTCGTAAAGGAGAAGGGCGTATTTTTATTACGGGGATTGTCGAAGAAGAAGAGATGGGCGGCATGGGACGGACATTGCGACGCAAAGGGACGGCGCGGGGCTCTGTTGAGAATGTTCTTACTGTCCTGGGCAGGCTGCTGGAAGAAAATTTACGGGATTATGATATTCATCTTAATTTCCCGGGGGGTATTCCAGTAGACGGTCCATCTGCCGGAGCGGGAATTGCTACCGCCATCTGGTCTGCCATGCGGGGAATCCCCGTAGATAATACCGTAGCAATGACGGGAGAAATTTCCGTCCGGGGTTTAATATGTCCGGTTGGAGGAGTTCCCATGAAAATAAATGCCGCCAGGGAGGCGGGAGTAAAAAAAGTATTTATACCCCATAAAAACTGGCAGCATTGTTATGGACACATTAAAGAGATGGATGTTGTTCCGGTTTCTTCCCTTGAAGAGATTCTTGATGAGTTGTTTTCCTTTAATAATAATAAAAACAAGAGTCTTGGACAGCCGGCTGAAAAAGAATTATTTGCCGCCCAGGTTCATGTGCCTTAAATATCGGAAGTACTGAAATTCCGAATATATGATTAGAGAAGTGGGAGGGGTAAAAGTTGAAGGAGAGAAAAGAGCTGCCTCTTTTGCCTTTGAGGGGTGTCGTTGTTTTTCCCCATGTGGTAATTCATCTTGATGTTGGACGCGAGCGTTCACTTAACGCTCTCAATGAAGCCATGGTGAAGGATAATTTAATTCTTTTGATTGCCCAGAAGGAGGCAAATACAGAAGAACCCGAAGTAAAGGATCTTTATCCTGTGGGTACTATCGCTACTATAAAGCAAATGATAAAACTTCCCGGAGGCACCAACCGCATCCTGGTGGAAGGCACCAGGCGCGCCAGCATAAAACGAGTCCTTTCGACAAAGCCGTTTTTTTCTGTCGAAGCGGAAGAATTGCCGGATGAAGTGCTAAAAAGTACGAAAACTGAAGCTTTAATGCGCAATGTTTTTCAGCAATTTGAAGAATATGCCAGGCAGACCAAAAAGATTCCTGCAGAGGCTGTCTCAACTATTTCCTCTATTGAGGAACCGGGAAGATTTGCCGATATCATTGCCTCTCACCTGTCCCTGAAGCTTGAACAAAAACAGGGGGTCCTGGAAGCTTTTAACGCGGATGAAAGACTGGATAAACTGGCTGTGATTTTAAGCCATGAGATGGAAATTTTAGAGCTGGAGAAGAAAATTAGTCTCCGCGTCCGTAAACAGATGGAAAAGACCCAAAAAGAATATTATCTTCGCGAACAGATGAAAGCTATCCAAAAGGAATTGGGCGACAGAGACGAACGCATGGCGGAAGCAGAAGAATACCGGGAAAAGATTATGGAAGCAAAACTTCCTGAAGAAGTAGAGAAAAAGGCTCTCAAAGAGCTTGAGCGTCTGGAAAAGATGCCTCCGGCTGCAGCGGAAGGAGTCGTTATTCGCACCTACCTGGACTGGATCCTGGAACTTCCCTGGTCGGTTATTACGGAAGATCAACTGGATCTGGATATTGTCGAGCAAATCCTGGATGAAGATCACTACGGCCTGGAGAAAGTGAAAGAAAGAATCGTAGAATATCTGGCCGTCCGGCGTCTGACGAAGAAAATTAAAGGTCCGATTTTGTGCCTGATCGGTCCTCCCGGGGTAGGAAAAACATCCCTGGCTCGTTCCATTGCCAGAGCCCTGCAGAGGAATTTTGTGCGCATTTCCCTGGGGGGTGTCAGGGATGAAGCGGAGATAAGGGGGCACCGAAGAACGTATGTCGGCGCTCTGCCGGGAAGGATTCTGCAGGGTATTCGGCAGGCTAAATCCCGTAATCCTGTTTTCTTGCTGGATGAAGTGGATAAAATGTCGACAGATTTTCGCGGCGACCCATCGGCAGCACTTCTGGAGGTCCTTGACCCGGAACAAAACAATACCTTTAGCGACCATTACCTGGAGATTCCTTTTGATCTTTCCCAGGTGATGTTTATTACCACCGCCAATAACCGTTTTAATATTCCCCAGCCGCTGCTGGACCGCATGGAAACGATTCATATACCCGGATATACGGAAGAGGAAAAAGTCAGGATTGCCCAGAGGCACCTGATTCCCAAACAGCTGGAGGAAAATGGGCTTTCAGCGGAATTTATCCGTATTTCCGAAGGGACGCTGCGGCATATTGTTCGCGAATATACCCGGGAAGCAGGTGTTCGGAACCTGGAGCGGGAAATCGCCAATATCTACCGCAAGATAGCTAAAGAAGTGGTTAAAAAGAATACTCTGCGTGTTACAGTTACCCGCAGCAACCTTCATAAATTTTTAGGGCCGCCCCGCTACCGCTTTGGAGTGGCCGAAAAGGAGAATGAAGTAGGAGTCGCGACCGGAGTTGCCTGGACAGAAGCCGGCGGTGACCTGCTGGCAATTGAAGTAACCCTCATGAAAGGAAAAGGGAAACTTACCCTAACCGGCAAACTGGGTGATATCATGCAGGAGTCCGCCCAGGCCGCTTTAAGCTATATCCGTTCCCGTGCGGTTTCCCTGGCTATTGATGAGGATTTTTACGAAGAGCTTGATATTCATGTGCATGTTCCGGAAGGTGCCATACCCAAGGATGGGCCTTCTGCCGGTGTGACAATAGCTACTGCACTAATCTCAGCTCTGACGCGCATACCGACTCACCGCCATGTAGCCATGACCGGAGAAATTACCTTAAGGGGAAGAGTCCTTCCCGTAGGGGGAGTAAAGGAAAAAGTCCTGGCTGCTCACAGGGCCGGGATTAAG
>CAYQQF010000137.1:0-5481 GCA_964419485.1 uncultured Dethiobacter sp. | reverse complement strand
AAAACTTAACGTCAGGTATCGTTCCGATATGGTTAAGTACGCCCTAAAAAAAGGACTTTTACAAAAAGGCGATATTTAAAATAACCGTCTGAAGGTTAGTTTAACTTATTAATAAGACGACTGTAACAAAAGGAAGCATTTCTTTTATCACCCAGAAGATCATAAAGAACTCCCAGTTCAAATAATATTTTTGATTCCGAGGGGTTTAGAGAAAGTGCTTTTTTCAGGTTTTGCAATCCTTTTCGCGGATTTCCTGCCAGCGTATAAGCTCTTCCCAGGCAATAATTTACTTCCCAGTCGGAAGAGACGGTTTCTTTGGCTTTTTCGAAATACTCGATGGCTTCATTGTAACGACGTTGGTTGAAGCAGATTGCCCCTGCATTAAAATACCCGTTGGAGAACCCGGGATCTTCTTCAATTGCTTTGCAAAATTTGCTGAGCGCTTCATCATATCTTTTCTCGCCGGCATAGATATTTCCCATAGAGTTATAGACATATGCATTGAGCTGGGGGTCTCTGCTTAATGCTTTGACGAGCTTTAATTTACTTAAAGCCTTGTTGTTGAGACCTTTTTGGCTGTACGCAAGCCCGAGACAAAAATGTCCAAAAATAAAGTTCGGTTCAATCTCGACAACTTTTTCAAATTCCTGAATTGCTTCTTCAAGCATGGCCAGATCCAAAAATCCCAACCCTTTGCGAAAGGAATTGATCCCCTGCTCACTTTCCAGTTTTAAAAATGAATATTCTTCGGAGCTCTCATTTTCTTCCACAGTCAGTCCGGCCATATTTTTCCCAGATTCCAGTTCAATATCCTGCAAAAATCCTTCGGGCAGAACGTCCGGAAGGGTAAAATTAAATTTTTTCTGCAGTTTATTAACTTTTTCCTCAAAAGTTAACCAGTGCTTGACGTACTGATCCATGATAATACGAAGGTTTAATAAGTTATGAATTAATGTTTCTCTTTCAGGGGCGTCAGGTCTTTTTTGCAGATTCATTTCAATTTCATGCAGGGTATCAAAGATCGATTCAATACTGTTGTTGGGAAAATACATTTGTTTACCTCCTCGCCGCAATTATTTCATTTCTGTTGTACGCATTGTTTTTTAATTTATACACTTGTTACTAACGGTAAATTTTTTCACCGGACTGGTGTTGACGATATATTAAAAATAGGGTATACTAAGTATTGCGTTTAGACGGTGCCGACGTAGCTCAATCGGCTAGAGCGGCTGATTTGTAATCAGCAGGCTGCGGGTTCGAGTCCCACCGTCGGCTCCACAAAAGTTTACATGGAGAGGTACCCAAGTCCGGCTAAAGGGGGCAGACTGTAAATCTGTTGGCTTCGCCTTCACTGGTTCAAATCCAGTCCTCTCCACCATTTTTATCAAAAGGAGCTTAGCTCCTAAATTTTTGGGCCATTAGCTCAGTTGGCAGAGCACCTGACTTTTAATCAGGGTGTCCCAGGTTCGAGTCCTGGATGGCTCACCAAAAGCGAGAGTGGCGGAATGGCAGACGCGCCAGGTTCAGGACCTGGTGAGAGCAATCTCGTGGGGGTTCAAATCCCTTCTCTCGCACCACACTGGCGAGAAGTTTGATTAATCAAGCTTCTCGCTTTTTATATTTATCCTATGTAAGACTTGTTAAAGAGGGAATAATTACCGCAAATATTTTTCCCGGGCCTGGAGTTATACTATCTATAACAAATTTGTTAAGAGGTGATTCTTTTTATGCAGCAGAATATTATTGATCTTTATCCGGAATCTCCCAGAAGGGGTGAAAAAGTATCTATTACATATAAAGGGCTTTTAGCTCAGAATGGAGCAGATTCCATCTGGTTGCATTATGGCTATGACAACTGGCAAAATAGTTTCACTCTGGGGATGCAAAGACAAGGGGACAGTTTTAATTGTAAAATAAATGCCGAAGGCAGAAAAGCGGTTAATTTTTGTTTTAAAGACAGCGCTGATCATTGGGATAATAATAATGGCAAAGACTGGAGTTGCCCGATCAGGTAAAGAACACTACAGAGTTTTATAACCAAGAAGGCCTTTAAAGAAGGCCTTTCTTTTTTATCCGAGATACTTCAAAAAAGAAAAAAAGCAGGAATCGATTGGAAGTTTCTCGAATTAATCATGCATGAAAGCAGCAGGATTTTAGAACTGGAGTTATAAATTGTCGAGCAAAGAGAGTTCGCTGTTAGAAGAAAGGGTGATCCCATTTGTCCATGCTCAGGAACAAAAATTTGGCACCGGAAGGACTTCTAAAAATTCAATGGGTGCGAGAGCATATGCCTGTTCTCCGGGAGTTGGAAAATGCTTTCGAAGAAAAAAAGATTTTTAAAGACCAAAACATCGCTATTTGTCTGCATCTTGAAGCAAAAACTGCTTATATGGCCCTGGTTCTTAAAAAAGCAGGAGGCCGGATTGTTATTACCGGGAGCAATCCTCTCTCAACGCAGGACGATATTGCTGCAGCCCTTGACCGTGAAGGTATCGAGGTGTACGCCTGGCATAATTCTTCCCAGGAGGAATATAACGAGCACCTTTACCAAACAGCTTGCAGCCGGCCGAAGTTAATCATCGATGACGGCGGAGACCTGGTTTCACTTCTGCACAGAAAATTTAAAGATCACCTGCCCCTTGTTATCGGAGGCGCTGAAGAGACAACAACCGGATTAATCAGACTCAGAGCGATGGAAAAAAACGAAGTACTGGGGTTTCCCATGATGGCGGTAAATGATGCCCTCTGCAAATTTCTTTTTGATAATCGCTACGGAACGGGACAATCTGTCTGGGACGGCATTATGCGTTCGACGAACCTGATTGTTGCCGGCAAAAATGTTATTGTCATGGGGTACGGATGGTGTGGGAAAGGGGTCGCTATGAGGGCAAAAGGTTTGGGAGCCCGTGTTTTTGTCTGTGAAGTTGATCCCATCAGGGCCCTGGAGGCTTATATGGATGGTTTCCGAGTCGCTCCTCTTCTGGAAATTGCCGACCAGGGAGATATTTTTGTTTCGGTAACGGGCTGCAGTCAGGTTATCACAGAAGAACATTTTAAAATTATGAAGGACCAGGTTATTCTTGCCAATGCCGGCCATTTTGATATTGAAATAGACAAAGCAGCTCTTCTGAAATTAACAGGTGCCCCCAGGATGGTGCGAAAAAACGTTGATGCCTATACTTTTCCCGACGGCCGGAGAATTTATTTGCTGGGCGAAGGGCGGCTGGTCAACCTTGCTGCGGCAGACGGACATCCGGCAGAAATTATGGATATGTCTTTTGGACTTCAGGTGTTGGCTTTAAAATATCTTCTGGAAAACCACGGGAAACTTGAGCATAAAGTGTATAATCTTCCTCCTGAACTGGATAAGGAAGTTGCCCGGCTGAAACTTAAAGGGCTGGGATTAAAAATAGACCGGCTTAATGCGGTGCAAAAAGAGTACCTGGAAAGCTGGGAATTGGATTAACGAAAAGGAGGCAAACCGGTTCGGCCGGAAAAACGCATGATGAAAATTGAACGGGCCATTATTGGAGGAACAGGTTTTTATGATCCTGCACTATTGGAAGAGGTGCAGGAACTTTCTAGGGAAACGAAATATGGAAAGGCGTATTTTGTAACGGGTCTATATAAAAAGATTCCTGTAGCTTTTATGACCCGCCACGGGAAAGAACATTCTATTCCCCCCCACCGGATTAATCACCGGGCGAATATTGCCGCTCTGAAAGAGCTGGGGGTAACCAGGGTTTTGGCTGGGACCGCCGTCGGTTCTTTAAGGGAAGGACTGACTTCAGGTCAGCTTGTTATTATTGATCAGTTTATTGATTTTACAACGCAAAACCATACTTTTTACGACGGCAAAGGCAGTGAGGTAGTGCATACCGATTTTTCCGAACCATACTGCCCGCAATTAAGAAAGTATTTAGCGAGTGTGATGGAGGAAAAGGGAATTTCTTTTGTTAACGGAGGTACATATCTCACCACAGACGGGCCCCGTTATGAAACACCGGCGGAGATCAAAGCTTATTCTTCCTGGGGAGCAGATGTCGTGGGGATGACCAATGCTCCCGAGGCGATCCTGGCCAGGGAAGCGGGGCTGTGTTATGCTGTCTTATCGCTGGTTACCAATTATGCCGCCGGGATTTCCCCCCATCCTCTTACCCACCAGGAGGTTGTGGAAATGATGGGCCAGAAAATTAGTCTTATCAGAGAAATATTTCTGGATACGCTGCTGGCATTACCTCCGGAAAGGGATTGCCTTTGCGGAATAAAAGAAGACTATGATCTGGGTCAATAGGACGGAGGTTTAAGATGGAAGAAGTACGCCCCATTATCTGGGATGGAACCACCCTTTACCTGCTTGATCAGCGGTTGTTACCCGGGGAAGAAGTATATATTAATTGCCGGAACCATATGGATGTTGCCGAAAGTATCAAGAATATGGTTGTCAGAGGAGCTCCGGCTATCGGTATCGCGGCAGCTTACGGCATGATACTGGCCTCCCGGAACCCTGCCAAACTCCGCGAAGCTGCTGTTCTCCTCCAGGAAACACGCCCTACTGCCGTTAACCTGGCCTGGGCAGTGCAGAGGATTTTAAAGAAAGCGGCGGCCCTTGAGGGGGATGAGCCCGAAAAGATCCAGAAAGGGCTGGAATCGGAAGCAAATAAAATGTTTCAGGAGGATATCGAGGTAAATAAACAGCTTGGAACATGGGGCGCGGAGCTAATTCAGGATGGCAGCACCGTCCTGACACATTGTAATGCCGGGGCACTGGCAACAGCAGGCTATGGGACTGCTTTGGGAGTTATCAGGAGTGCCTTTGCCCAAGGGAAAAAAATACGCGTTTTTGCCGATGAAACAAGGCCTTTTTTGCAGGGTTCCCGGTTGACTGTCTGGGAACTGCAAAAAGAAGGAATCCCCGTAACGCTCATAGTTGACAGCGCGGCGGGCTATTATATGAACAAAAAAATTATTCACTGTGTTGTGGTTGGGGCAGATCGTGTTGCCGCCAACGGTGACACGGCCAATAAAATAGGTACATATTCACTTGCCGTTCTGGCCAGGGAAAATAATATTCCTTTTTATGTGGCTGTTCCTTTCTCCACCTTTGATTTTTCCATTGAAAGCGGTAAGGATATTATTGTGGAAGAAAGAGACCCCGGGGAAATTACTTGCCTGAAAAACACTTTGCTGACAATACCGGGGGTATCCGTAGGCAACCCTGCCTTTGACATTACCCCGGCAGCTTTTATTTCGGGTTTTATCACCGAGCATGGAGTAATCCATGCTCCAAACCGGGAAAAAATTATAAAAATGGCCTGCAGGGGAGGCGGCGAAGTTGCTGGTAATTGAAAAGGCAAAAGAAGAGGTTGTCAGGGTGGCCCGGGCTATTTACCAGGAAAAACTGGTTTTCGGCACCTGGGGGAATGTAAGCTGCAGACCCGTCGAAGACCGGATAATTATTACTCCCAGCGGCATTCCTTA
>CAYQQF010000136.1:0-5542 GCA_964419485.1 uncultured Dethiobacter sp. | reverse complement strand
GGAAAATGCACCTGCAGAAAAAAGCATATTGTAATTATCAAGAATATGATATAATAAAAAAAATATCCCACTATTAAACCGGGGGGTGCCTTTCCCTTGCATGAAAATATGCTCAATACAATTGGTAATACTCCGCTTATTAAAATTAATCGCCTGAATCCAAATCCCCGGGTAATCATGGCCGTAAAGCTTGAAGGGGCCAATCCGGGAGGCAGCATAAAAGACCGCATTGCCTATTATATGATATCCATGGCAGAAGAAACTGGCCAATTAACCCATGATAAAATCATTCTTGAGCCAACAAGCGGCAATACGGGGATAGGCCTTGCTCTTGTCGCCGCGGTAAAAGGTTACAAACTCCTGGTTACCATGTCCGAATGGATGAGCGAAGAGCGCTATAAGATAATGGAAGCGTTAGGGGCAAAAATTCTCCTGACACCGGGAGAAAAAGGAACAAACGGTGCGATTGAAAAAGCACTGGAACTTTACGCCCAAAACCCCGACAAATATTTTATGCCCAATCAGTATAATAATTCCGCCAATGCCCTGGCCCATTATGAAACAACCGCCCTGGAAATATGGGAGCAAACCGAAGGGAAAATCACCCATTTTGTTGCCGGGATGGGCACAACGGGAACCTTAATGGGATGCTCGAAGCGCCTGAAAGAATTAAACCCCAATATTAAAATTATAGGGGTAGAGCCTAACAAATGCCATAAAATTCAGGGTCTAAAAAATATGGAAGAAGCCATTGTCCCGGAAATATACAACCCGGCCTGCCTTGATGAGAAAATTAACATTAACGATGAAGACGCCTTTGTAATGGCCAAACGCCTTGCCAGAGAAGAAGGCATTTTTTCCGGTATGAGCGCAGGAGCCGCTTTCCATGTCTCCGTTGAAATAGCCAAAACGCTCCAGGAAGGTCTTATCGTGACAATTATCCCCGATCGAGGAGAAAAATATATGTCCACGACCCTCTACTGTCTTGACCCCTGCGAAAACAGAAGCGAACACTGCATGCTAAAAGATATGATCGAACTCTAAGTCTCCCCATTTATTGCCCTTGAAGATGAATCCGTGCATTATCGAAAGTGATGGGTTCTCCGACCAAAAAATAACCGGGTTCCAGGTTGTGTGTGAAATAGGACATAATAAAGTGCAGATGAGGCCCCGTCGAAAAACCGGTGGAACCTACTGCCCCGATTGTCTCCCCCCGCTTTACAGCCTGTCCTTCTTCAGCAAAAAGCTCATGCATATGATAGTAAACGCTAAACAGCCCCTGTCCATGATCAATTACTACGGTATTACCGGTAAGAATCAAGTCCATTGCCAGTGTCACACGGCCATTATTGGCGGCCAGGACCGGCGTCCCGATGGGAGCGGCGATATCTAAACCCGAATGACGGTAAGAAGTAGGCTCATTGTTCACATAACGGGTCTGCCCGAATTCCGTAGTAAGCCGGCCGGAAACCGGCAGGAGAAAAGGTTCAGTGTAATAACGTTCATCCGCACTGGTTTCTCGTGCCTTCGGGAAATAGCGGTTAAATTGTTCATAGGCGGCTTCATTGCGGGTTGACGCTACTATGCCCGCATTCACATTCAGGTACTGAATGTGAAAATCCCAGGGCAATACAACAAGAGTACTCTCCTTAAGGGCCTCTCCTTCCAGGCCATAGACCAGCCGGTGTTCACCCGGAGCGGTACCGTAATGGCTGGGCAGATAGGCTATGTACCCGTCTTCACAGGGGAAAAACTTTAAACGATAGTTGAGATCCGTCTCCAATACCGGCCTAATCCCCTGTGGAATATGCCGCGCATAACAAGCCGCCAGTTCTCCCTGAACAATCGTCTCCGGCACTTCAAAGACCGGCGGCAGCTCCATTATTACAGAAAAAGAAGCCTCATACTGACCGCGGTAAGGCTGATCCTCATCCTGCCAGGCAAGGCTCAACCGGTAATCATAAAAACCGTTGCGCCTGAAAACCGGCAGCTGCCCACCGGTAAGAATACCGTCAAATACGGCTTTGCCTGCGGAATCTGTTACCCGCAGAGAAACTGTATCGGGCACAGGCTCAACCTCCAAAGCAAGACCACTCTCTGCAGAATTAAGCACAGGCCCATTGTCAAAGGATTCCTCTGCCGGCGCCAGCCTGCCGTCATACCAGTTATTATCCCACTTGAGAAACTGCCAACGGCGGTTAAGGATCCGGGGGAAGATCTCTTCTTCCTGAACCGTGATGCGAACATCGGGCATCTGCCCAAACTGATAAAGACTTTGGAAAACATCATGTGTATAGAAAAAACTGGCACTCCCTGAACGGATAAACCGGTCGTTTCCAAAACGTTTCAGGTATATTTCCCTGTCGGAGGTTACATATATCTCATAACGGCGAGTAAACGGTATTTTATAAGTCAAGGTCATATCATAAGCAGCGGTTATATCTTCCGGCAGTTCCTTTTCAACAGAGCCCTGCAGGGCAGCAAAAAGTTTTTTGGATTCATCCCGGGTAAAAACATAGGTCTCACCGCTGCTTTGACCCTGCTCAGCAACAGAAACAGACGCAACGGCCGCCGGCATTGAAGGCATAAAATAAAAAGCTGCCGTCAACAGCAGGCTTACCGCTAGCGATAGAATGATCAGGACCCCGTACTTTCTTTTCACTTCCAGCAAATCTCCCCCGCATTAAATCTATAATTCTATTATATTATCACCACCAATGAATTACAATGCCTTGCTTCCACCCCCGTAACAGGAATAAGGTGCACGCCGCTCCGGCTTCATTTATGGTACGGTTCACCGCGGATAATTTTAAAGCTGCGGTACAGCTGCTCCAGCAGAATTAACCTTGCCAGGCGGTGGGGAAATATAAGTTCGGAAAGGGAAAAGCAGAGGTTGGCGCGCTCTTTCAAACTTTCGGCCAGGCCGACAGGACCACCGATAAGTATATCCACTTTAACCTTTCCTGTTAGCTGGAGCTTTTCCAGATGGGAAGCAAAAGCAGGAGAATTCAGAGCTTTTCCCCCGGCATCGAGAACGATCAGATAAGTTCCTTCCCGGATATGACGGATAACCTCTTTCTCTTCAAATTCAAGCGCTTTTCTCTCCCCGGGACTGCCCTGCAGACCAGGGGGAGCCTCCGGGACCTCGATGATATTAATTCGCGCATATGGGGCAAGCTTTTTACGGTAGTAATCACTCCCCTCACGATAAAAACGCTCTTTCATTTTACCTACGGCAATAATTCGTATATTAATCGGCAGGACCTCCTGTCATCTCTGAAGGACGATACTGCCGGAACCATTCTTTTAGTGCCGGGACAATACCGGTGAGATTTTTTTGTTTTTGGAGAAACCTGGCCGCTTGTTCCTTTCCCTTCCCGATAAGAAGGGCGGGTACCGGGTTTCGAGTATGAGTCTTTGTCTGCATATCTTCCAGGTTGCCATGATCACTTACTGCCAGCACAAGGTCTCTGTCCGGGTCCATTGTCTCCACAACCCCGCCCAGAAACGCATCGAAGGTGCGGATGGCTTTTTCTGCCCTTGCATCATTACCATCATGGCCGGCGAGATCCGTTAAGAAATGTTCATAAAGAATCAGATCAAAATCCCGGGAGATAGCAATAAGTCTTTCCGCGGCCTGTTGCGGAGAGATAAGGGGTACATCATAGCCCAGTTTTTGCAGAACTTCGTTGGTAATATCCATATAAACTGCTCTTCCCGCAAGCATGTCCTCAATGGTCCGAAAAGTAAGGCCGGCATAATAATTAATCAGGGTGCTGCAGGAGTACGACCTTTTAATATCTCCCGTGAAATGACGGAAAAATTCTTTTTTGTAAGCATTGGCAAAAGTGCAGCGCAGGCCTTGATCTAAAAATTGCTGGAACATTCCCTTTTCTGAAAGCAGTTTCCGCAAATCTCCGTGAATTGGAAACCCATGCAGATGAAAACCCAGCAGGCGGGCGGCATTTACCCCTGTAAACAAAGTGGCCTGGCCCGTTGCACTTTGGGGACGTCCTTTAACGCCAAGATTGGCATCTAACGCCAATAAAGCTGCCCGGGAATAAATCCTGTCCGCCGCCTCCAGAGTCAGAGATTTTCCTTCCAACAGGCTGGACAAACCAGGAGTAGCAACAACAGAAAAGGGGTTGCTTTTGCCTGCCGGAGCCAGACCAACCCCATCGATAAAAAGAAAAATAATAGACATAGTTTAATTCTCCAGACTTAATCTAACTGTTCAGGCAGTTTATCCAGAACCAGATGGACGATAACCTTTTCCTGTCCCCTGGCCAGAGTCGCCTCGACAGTCTGCCCCACGGCAAGCTTTTGCAGCAACTGCTGAAGCTGGGCAGTATCTGTAAGCACTGTTCCATCGATCTCCAACAGCACATCCATGGGAAGGATTCCCGCTTTATCGGCAGGCCCTCCCTCGACAACTTCTCGAATCAAAATCCCGCTCTCTACGGAAAGGCCGAAACGCTGAGCATCCATCGGCGTCAGAGTGCTGATGTAAACTCCTATCCACGGCCTGACTACCAAACCGTTTTCAATGAGAGCACTGCTGATCTGTTTTACCGTATTGCTGGGAATGGCAAAACCCATCCCCTCTACACCGGATATCTTAATCTTAGCCGTGTTTATGCCGATTAACCGGCCATTAATATTTACCAGTGCACCCCCGCTGTTACCGTCATTTATCGCTGCATCGGTTTGAATAAAACTGAACTTTTGCCCTTGAATGGTAATGGAACGTTCCAGGGCGCTGACAACGCCAAGGGTTACTGATTGCTGAAAATCCAGCCCCAGCGGGTTTCCGATGGCAATCGCCGGCTCACCGACGCGCAGTTTGTCCGAATCTGCCATTTCAGCCGCAGGAAGCCCCTGTTTATCAATCTTGATTACCGCAAGATCCGTAGGAGGATCTGCCCCAACTAGCGTTGCCGGAAGTTCTTCTCCGGAACCCAGGCTTACAACCAGTTCCCTGGAATCCTCAATGACATGATAATTAGTAACAATGTAGCCATCACTGCGGATAATGACCCCCGAACCCGACGCCCTTTGCTGTAAGCTGCCGCGCCCAAAAAAATCATAGACAATCCCAAAATTACTAATCCCCACGACAGGAGGGGTTGCTCTCTCTGCAGCTTTTACGACAGCCATATAATACTGCATCGCCTCAGGAGATATTTCCGATAATCCAGCATTCTCTTGGGTGTTTCTTTCTTCTTCTAAATCCTCAGAAAACGGGGAACCGTATTCCTTGGAGAGAAGAGTTCCCGCAAAATAGAAAAAAACCGTGGCCACAATTAATCCACCGACAAGAATGCCCAAAAAAATCCCCTTCCAGAAATGGGATCGTTTTTTGTTTTTATCGGGGAAACCGTCGTAAAAATTATTCATGTAATCACCCTTTTTAAACAGTTAAGATTTTAACGGTTTTCTCGAGTGTAGCGCTCTAATGGCGAAAAGTCAATTTCTTTCTTCCCACTGCGGAGCTCTGTTTTCTGAAATGTTCCATTCCATCCCGGACAGGTGGCAGGTATCG
>CAYQQF010000135.1:0-5683 GCA_964419485.1 uncultured Dethiobacter sp. | reverse complement strand
AATTGATCGCCGCTTTCTCCGACTTTCCCGTCTTGTTCCTCACTCTTTGAAAGCCTGGCTTCTTCATCATTTTCCGGTAAATCGATATTATTATCCGTTTTTTCCTCGGGTTGTTTTTCTTCCTCCGCATGCGGAGGAAAGTGCCTGTCTTTTTCCGTCAATGTCATCACCGCCTTTTTTGCTTTTTCCGGGCTTTTATAATTCCTTCAGAGAATTAACGACATGCTGCAGTACGGCTACAGTCTTGGAGTACTCCATACGGGTCGGGCCCAGCAAACCTATCGTGCCGACAACTTCTTTGCCCAGACAATAAGTAGTCATGACAAGACTGCATTCCTGGATTTCTTCAAGGACGTTTTCTCTGCCGATTTTAATGACTACACCCTCCACACCGACGACGGGGCTGGCCAGTAATGTGGCGAGCAAAGAATGCTGTTCAAAGAGAGTAAGCAAAGCTTTTACCTTTTCAATATCCCCAAACTCGGGTTGATTTAGTATATTGGTCGTGCCGCCCAGAAAAACTTTCCTTTCATCCTCGGCGAGACTTTCCTCTAATAAAGTAAAGGTATCCTCCAGAAATTTAACATGATAGTACAGGTCACGGCGCAGTTCATGGATTAATGTTGCTGTAATTCTGTCTATGGTCAAACCCTTTAATTTCGCATTAAGATAGGATACAATACGGGTTAGTTCATCCATGGATAAGGACTGGGGCAGATTTATCAGCTTCTTTTTGACAAAACCTGTATCAGTTACCAGAACAAGCAATCCCCTTTGTACATCAACCTGCATAATCTGAAGTTTCTTGAAAGCGCTCTTTTTTAAGCGCGGCCCTAGAATTAACGAGGTATAATTCGTCAGAGAAGACAGGAGCTGAGATGTATATTTAATAATATCCTCAATTTCTTGTAGTTTGCGATCATTAAATACTTTCCTGATCGTCCCTTTCTCTTCGTCCTTTAAATCCGCTGCCTCCATAAGTTCATCCACATAAAAACGATATCCTTTCTGGGAGGGAACTCTTCCTGCGGAGGTATGCGGCTGAATAAGGAAGCCCATCTCCTCCAGATCGGCCATCTCATTTCTAATGGTGGCGGGACTTAAACCAACCAGATAGCGTCTGGCGATAGTTCTTGAACCTACAGGCTGAGCTGCCTTGACATAATCGATAACCACAGCTCGCAGGATCTCTTTTTTCCGAGCGTTAAGATTCACCCCTGCCTCCCCCTTGCTTACTGCAAATTAGCACTCTGGCATTGAGAGTGCTAAGCCTTGTTTAAACAATATCATCCCCTTTAAAATTTGTCAAGATTAACTTGCCATATTTAGAGATTACTCAAAAAAGCAGGCCGCCTGCAAATAGAGTCTTCTTTGGCCGCGGCCTGCTTCATCATATATCCATGGCACTTGCAAATAAAGATACATTTGTTTGCTGTTACAGCAATAACAATTATTTGACCAGTTCAACGATACTGTTGGTCCGGACATCACAAAGCCCGTCTTCACAAATACGGAAAAAAGGAATAGCCGGGGATGTCAGGGTCATGAGACTTAAAAGGGTGTTGGCGAAAGGAGAGCCAAGATCAGCAGCCGCCCGCTGAAACTCTTCGCTCCTCCCGAGAAGGTCTTCAACCGGCGAGTCGCTTAAGTAGCCCCCGATAGGCAGAGGCAGTTCGGCTACGACCCGGCCGCCGACACAAACTACCGCGCCGCCCTGCAGTTCCGCAACTCTATTGACCGCCAGCGCCAAATCTGCCTCATCGGCTCCAACTGCGGTAATACCTGTTACATCCCAGGCCATGCTGGTGGCGATAGCACCTCTTTTCATTTTAAATCCTTTGATCAGGCCGACAAATTGTTTTCCCGCATCAGACTGAAAATTGATGCAAGAAACTTTCAGGAGGTCATTTTGGAGATCAACTTGAATCATACCTTGGGACAACGGGACAGTGAAGCCGGCTTCCTGTGTCACCAGCTCCGTAACCTGATCAATGACCCGGACATTCACAGAATCGGTATCACCAGGAACCCGGATCAGAAAATCTTCCGGCGCAGCCTTTTTCGTCAGGCGAATAGATTGGCGCGTCCATGGCGGAAAAACGTGTTTCCTCGGCTGCACAAGCATTTCCTTCTTACGGGCGATAACCCGTCCATTGCTGATTACATACTCCGCGTCAATATTGCGCAGGTCCGGAATAATAACAATATCAGCATATTTACCCGGAGCGATCCCCCCGACGCGATCATCCAGATTCAGATGCCGGGCCGGATTTATCGTGACCATTTGAATGGCTGAAACGGGATCAAAACCCAGATCAACAGCTTTTTGCAGGACAACATCCATATACCCTTGCTCAATAAGCTGTTTAAGGGAGATACTGTCTGTAGCCACGGCCAGCTGGTGCAGATCCAGGTTGTTATCCTTTATTTTGGCGACAGCTTTAAGATCCTGGCGGATGTATCCCTCTCTGGCCAGAACATACAGACCCAGACGCAGCCTTTCGATTACTTCTTCCGCCGTAATAGGTTCGTGGCAGGAAGATACTCCGCTGGCAACATAAGCGGCGAGCCTCTTGCCTCTTGCTCCGGCGGAATGTCCGTCAACCTTCTTACCGGTTTTTAAGGTTTCTTCAAATAGTTCCAGGATCCTTTTATCCTGCTCAACCACGGCTGACCAGTAGGTTTCCCCCAGCCCCAGGACATCATCCCTTTGCAGAAGCTCCCGGAGCTGCTCTTTATTGATTGCTTTAGCGCGGGCTGCGGAACTTAGGGTAACCATAGGAGGTATAACGCCAAAAATTTTGATCGGCTGCTCTTTACAGGCTTCCAGGTATTCAACAATACCCCGGTACCCCAGTGGAAAAGCCACCTCGATCAGCTCGGTAATAATGGTGGTTGTGCCTCCCCTTGCTCCATACCTGAGAAATTCGCCTGGGGAGCAATAAAAGCCCAGGTGGGTATGGCTGTCGATAAAACCCGGCACGATAGTTTTTCCGGCAGCATCAATCACCTCCGTATCCGGCCCTACCGTGTGCCGGATATCCTCTCCCACGCAAGCTATCCTTTTTCCCTTGACAGCTACCCCATACCCTTCCAATACTTCTGCTGTGTAGACATTTACCAGTGTTCCGTTAACAATGGCCAAATCCGCTTTCTCATCACCAAGGGCAGTTCTGATTAAGGCTGTTCTTTCCTGAAGGTTCATTATCAATACCTCGCTTATTAGTTAATTCTTTGAAGAGAAGTTAAATCCACAATATTTTTATTTCTCCAATATATTCATTTTCTCCTTCCAGCCCACTATTTTTGTATTTTCAGTATCGCTTCTTTGACTTCAGCAGGCGTGTTAAAACGCCGGGAAGGATCCCGGGCCATTAATGTAGTAATAATTTCTTCCAGCTCGGGATGTATCGAAGGATTAACAAAACGGGGTAAAAGCGGCGCTTTATAATAAGAAAATAAGGCTTTGATAAAGTGGGTATTAAAGGGCAGGAAACCCGTTGCCAGTTCAAAAAGAATGACCCCTAGAGAGTAAAGGTCGGCCCGCTGATCAATGCCTTCAAACATCATCTCCGGACTCTGACTGTTTCTGAAACGTCCAGCTCCCAGATCATACAAAAAACTTCCTTTAAATCTTTCTGGCGCATAATAAAATAAAGTCCGTAAAAAAGAAACCCTCCTCTTCATTTCTTTTACATGGAACACCCTTTTGCCTTCCAGAGCCCAAAGAAGGTCAAAATCGCTGATTTTCAGCTCATTATTGGCGGAATAAAGAATGTTTTCCGGTTTAAGCGCTCCGTGAGGACTCTCAAAACTGGACCGGTAATAATATGTAAGTGCATCACAGATCCGCACGGCTATATCTACTACAATTTCTGTGGGAGCAGGGGACCATGCTTTAATTACCGAAGCGAGATCCCGTTCCATGTATTCCATGGCATAAAAGAAAGAATCCTCGAAAAGGCTGTCTTCATAAACGCGAACCAGATAAGGGTTGTCCTCTTCCACATTTCGCAAAGCTTTTAACATCCCCTGAATACGCCGAACAACAAGAGGATCGGATAAGAGTTCTCCAGGCAAATATTTAATGGCAACCTTGAATCCTTTCTGCCTTTCTCTCCCCTGCAGAACCTGTCCGGCGGGGCCATTCCCGATAACTTCAACGGCTTCATACTTTCTCCAAAAATTTTGCCCCATACTTCTTTTATGTACATCTTTTTTTAGATGAAATTTAGGTAAAGACTCGCTGACATGCTCACGCCATTTATCCGCTTCAAAAAGACATTCGCGCTGCAGGGCACTCTCCAGCATTTCACAAAGCTCCAGAAAATCGTTCCCCAGGTTGGCGCGATGCCTGGCGGGGATTCCCCGGGCCAGGTCCTCCGCTTCAAGACAATTACCCTGGTACAGGTAAACTCTTGCCAACCCCGCTTGAGCCCTCCAGTAGTAAGAACTCTCAGGAGGTATTTCTCCATAATATTCCAGGGCCTTTTCCCAATGCTCCTCCCCCTCCATTATCAATCCCAAGAGGTAGCGGCTTGAAAAAAAAGATTCCCCTTCCCCGCCGGGCAGACTGCCGATTAACTCTTTCGCTTTGCCAAAATCGTTGAGAAGATAATAAAGATAGGATAAATCCAGTATTTCCCAGGGGTCACTGTGTAAATTAACAGCTTCTTCCAGGTAGCGCTTTGCTTCAATAAACATCCCCTGACGCCTGTAAAGCCTCCCCAATCTCAGCAGGATATCGCCGTCGCCAGGTGATAAATCCAGCAGACGGGCATAAAAACGCAGTCTATCCATATCAGTCCGGCAGTGCAGCAGGGCATCACGGTACACAATTCTGGCCTCGTCTGAACCGCCCGGAGAAACATCTAAGGCGCGCCCTAAATTTTCGGCAATTTCCAGGTCTTTGGGATTATCGGCCAGGAGCTGACGGTAAAGTTTTTCTGCTTCAAAAAGATATTTGGGGCCCATGGTATAGAAATTCCTGGCTATTTTCCTGACAACCGCCGCGTCTCCGGGAAAAAGAGCCAGCAATTCTTGATAAAATTTCAAAGCTTCAGCGAGGAGCCCTTTCCCGGCTAAAAAATCTCCCAAACTGCCGAACAAAGAAAACGACAGCCTGTATAAAAAAATATCCCGCCGTTTTAGATCCAACTTTTGAGGAATAATTTCCTTTAAAAGTGCCAATATCATGTGGCAGGTTTTTTTTAAACTGTCATAACTCCCCGCGGCTTTCTGTATCTCCGCTGCCGAAAGAAGATTGAGTATTTTTTTCTGTTCGGGCGGTAAATCCTCGGCCAGTCTGGCAACCCTGCTTCCCTTCTTCCAGAATTCTCCGTGAAGCAGGTTGCTCCCAAAACTTTCGCCGAAGATAACGCCAAGAAAACCGGAAAGGATTTGTGGAAGAGAACAGTCTTTTCCCCGATCGCAATAATTTTTTTCCATATCTAATCTCCCTACAATCACCTTTTCACTCCAAAATAGTTATCGGCTGAAATATGGGTTATTACATATTTTACAAAGTTCGGAGAAAAGAATAGAATAAATGTCCATGTAGCGCCGGCAGTCAAAAAAATACAACCGTCCGGCAAAAGTTATCAAAATTCCATTTTCCTCCAGGACAAAACGAAACACCTGGAAAGGAGTTTCCTGTACTGCCAAAAGTTCATGAATTCCTCTT
>CAYQQF010000134.1:0-5685 GCA_964419485.1 uncultured Dethiobacter sp. | reverse complement strand
TTATTACCGTCATTATTATCTTTGTCATTATCATTAAGAATACCATTAAGATCATTATTTTTATTTGGAAAATCTTTTTCTTCCGTTTCATTAGAACCGGTTAAGTAGCCAGGCTCCTCTTCAGGGCCGCCTGTTGCCTCGTGATCCCTGCTTGGAGAACAGGAAAAAACGCTTAACAAAAAACAAATGGAACAAGCCAGGATAACAATACGCATCGCCAATAATACTCTTTTATTATTAATATTTCCCCCAACCATACCATCTCACCTCTGCTATTAAAAAGCGCCCTCCAATATCTGCCTTTCAGAGCCTTATACTACGCTGCGGGCAACAGCAGACCATACCGCGACACGAGAACCGTCCCCGAATCACCGAAACACCCGACATCACTATCGCAGCGTGACATAGTCCTGTGTAAAACAGTCACCATAAACACCAACCCCCAGTAAAAAAAGATCCGGGTGCAGAATATTTTTGCGGTGCTCGGGGCTGTTCATCAGGTCGTGATGTACCTCCAGGGCATCCATTTGCCCCCGGGCAATGTTTTCCGCTCCCAGCACAAAATCCACCTGCTCGGCATCCAGGCGATGTCCAAGGTTCTCCCCCGTCACCGCAGAGACATGGCTGAAATAATCATGGAGATACATCTCCCTGCTGTGTTTCCGCCCCGCCATGGCAGCAGCTTCGTGCCATCCCAGGGAAGGAAGGCCTTCCCTGGCCCTCGCCGCATTGACCAGGTCAAAAAGCTGTCGTTCATCAGCTGCCTCTGCTTCTCTCATCTTTTCCGAATTAAATGCTTCGCGGTCACCCTTTTCAGAACGAAATTGAAAAAATTGTTTTAACTGTTCCCCTGCGGTTTCCCGCTCCTCCAGGCGCAGTGCCACCAAAGCGTCATTTTCTCCCGAATCATAATAGAACGTCGCTGCCAGGCCGGGATAAAGGAGGACAGGCCGGATAAACTTGTAAAGAGTCTTGTTTTCTTCCAGAAACAGACCGTCCGCCGTCTCAAAATGCTTCTCCAGTTCTTGTAGCCGGTCCCCTGCTTTGACGGGCCCAAAGGACCATGTATCCCCATAAATATACAGGGCTACCGCCCTATCATTTTCTATCCCCACCTGAACGTGGTTAAGCGGATCCCGGTTGTAGGTCCACCACTGATAGCCGTAAATGGTCTCTTCGCGGCGGGCGGGTGCCCCCAGGACCTGCAGGACCCTGGAGGCGGTATCCCCTATGCGGATCCCCTCTGTTTGCACCTCAAAATCTATGTCACTGTAGGGATCGGGTCCGGAAGGCAGATCTTCGGGCTTCAGGCCTCCCGGAAGATATGGAATCAAAGCAGCCCCATCCAGAGCAATATCTACCCTGTATTCCTTCTCTTCCCAGTGAACCGTTCCCCCCAGCGATTCGATCAAAAATCGAAGCGGAAGATATGCCCTGCCGGCAATAATCCTTGCCGGCGCATCCATTTGGACGGCGGCACCGTTCAAACGGGCTTCCTGCATACCCACGGGAAATTCCAGACACTTCTGCCCCAATATGGCCGTAACGACCCCGGTTGCCGGGTTCCATTCCACTGTGGCATCCAGCGCTTCCATGAAAGAGCGTGCCGGAAGAAAGATGCGCCCCTGCAGCATGAAAAGCGGATTTTCCGTCTCCATTTCCAGGTCATTGACAAAAATGCGAATCTCCGGCCGGAAAGCAATAAAGCCGGGCAGATTAGCTTTTTCATTGGCAGCTCCATGACCGGCAAGTAAAAAAATAAATAGTACTACAAAAATAATTCCGGTTATTAACATCTTGGCCCGTCTTTTTTTGTTCGGCATCGGAGGCTCCTTTTCCAATTAAGCAACTATTTAGTCAGGCTAATGTGAGGAACGGATATAAAGGGTTTTCTCTTCCAAAGCTACGGGAATATTTACCGCGGCGTTGTCAAGGACGGTAACATGCAGGGTCTCCTTGATGAGGGGGACAGCCCCTTCGCGAAAAGCAATGGCTTCCACGACAACCATAGTCTGCCTGGGAGGAATATCTTTATCAACCCCCAGATTAGTCTGTGTATATTCCACTACCCCTTCCCGGTTGTTAATCCGTTTCATGTAAAATTCTTCAGCTTTACGATAAGAAGGATTTTTTATATCTTTAATTTTGATCAATTCCGGATTATAGAAAAAGCGCACTTCATAGGAGTGAATTCCGCCCACAAAGGGCGCACCGATCTCGATTTCGAAACTCTCACCGATCCCAACCTGGTTTTCCGCCGGAAGAAGAACCTCCATAAATCGTGTCGGATACTCTCCGGAACTGCCCGGTTCAGGGATATCTTCAGGGCCCCAGAATCTCCTGCCCTCTTTAAAGCGGATCTCCAGCAGATCTTCAGCCTCCTCCCAGGACAAACTGCTGACCCCGGCAGCTTGCTGTATAAATTCCAGTCCCACCATCAGGCGCCCTTTTTCCAGAAAAGGCGGAGAGCTCATGCGACAGACAACCCCATTAATAGAAAAAAGGGGGTTTTGAGGGTAAAGGATGATATAGCGTCCCCACCCCGTCAGGACTGCCCGCTTGTTTTCCTCTTCCCAGTGAACCTTATAACCCATCTCTTCAAAAATGCGCCTCAAGGGGAAAACGGGGCTTTCCTGCTGCATACGGGGGGCAACATCAAATTGCAGCGGGATCCCGTTCAGGGGTACGGCCACCTGGCGAAAAGCAGGCACACTGGCAAGCGGTCCCCTGGCCGCCTTAAAAACCCCTTCACCTCTTGCTGCGGCCCCACTGCCGCTCAAGAGTATTATTCCACACAGCACGGGTAGAAAGACAAAGCGTAAAAAAGCATAAACTTTTTCCAATAAACGGCAAGGAGCAACCAAACTCTTTCCCCCCTCCATCAAAATCAGCAGCCTAGTAAAACGGCAGCCCCAGACCCTCTTCCAGGAATTCACTCTGCACATAGGTTGTACCCTTTTCCAGGAGAACCGGGTATCTTCGAAGCGCTCCGCTGCTATCCTCCCAGGTGAGATTATTTTCCCGCAGGTCCAGGCGATAAAGCTGCTTATCCCAGTAAAAAGAGTACACACCCGCCGGTTCTCCCGCGGCAATCTCACGTCCGGTCCGCAGCAGGGAGGCACGAAGAGGATAGCAGGTCTGATTATTTATTTGAACAGATTCCAGAAAAGGATCCTTTGCATCAAGCCAGCAACTCAGCAGTCCCAGGGCCGCCTGAAGCTGCTCATCCTCCGGAAAAACAAAAAATTGGGGTTCCACACCGTTATCTTCAATCGTTTGGCCATGGGGGGAGGTAAATTCGGCAGTGGTCAGCTTCAGGCAACCTCTCCCCTCGCTCAACCCGAAAAGAGTCTGCATCGTTCCTTTGCCAAAAGTAACCTCTCCGACCAGGAGGGCAGCCTTGTTGTCCTTCAGGGCCGAAGCCATAATTTCTCCGGCACTGGCGGTCCCCCCGTTTACAAGAACAACGGTGGGCAAAAAGACAGGTTCCCACCGGTTTGGCCCCCGTATCTCCTGCCAGGAGGAATTCTTTTCCCTGACATTCAGGAGAACTCCGTCCGTAAAAAGCGAACACACAGCCAGGGCCTCCTCCACGTACCCACCCTGATTGTCCCGCAGGTCGAGAATAAGTCCCCGCAACCCTGACGTTTTCAGCTCTTCCAACACCCGGACCGTTTCTTTTGTCAGGTCTGCACCAAAGCTGTAAAACTTCACCAGGGCAATCCCTTCATCTTCCCAGGTATACTCCACCGGCGGCAGGTCGATCTTTTCCCGGACCATACCAAAAGAAAGGACTTCATCGTCCCGGCGGATAGAAAGCCTGACCGTGGTACCCTTTTCCCCGCGGATGCGGAGAACAACTTCCTCCATGGAAAGATTAAGCGCGGAAATGTCGTCCACGGAAACAATCATATCTCCGCTTTGTATCCCCGCCCCGGCGGCAGGCGAACCCTTAACAACCGATTTCACAACTATTTGGGAATCCTTCTGCTCCAGATAAATGCCCACGCCTCCAGGAAGACTTCGTCCCAGTCCCTCCTCAAACGCCGCCATCCTTTCTTTGTCCAGGTACATTGAATAGGGATCCTGAAAAACATTGGAAACATCCTCCAGCGAACGAAGTGGGAAAAACTCTGCATTGGGCTGGTAAATATAATAGCTCCTGACATAATCCTCAATTTCTTGTAAAAGGGTCTCGTCGCTCTGCTGCAGAAATGCGGCGGAGGGATAACCAACCAGCAACAAGAGCAGCAGCACGGCAGCAATTTTTTTAAGCCGGCCCGGGACAATATTCATCCTTTTTACCTCACCTTTATTAATTATGACGATCCAATACCAAAAATGGTTTGCAAAAACATTATACTTTTTGGGATTTAATAATATTTAACAAAACTGTAGAAACTTATTCAGATTTCCCCAACCGCTGCAGAAATTCCAGCAAAAAAGCGAAGGTTTCTCCCCTGAGCAGCGTCTTGCCCTGGTAAAAATTATATTTTATCATCAGCTCATCCAGCGCCAGCGCCTCCAGGTCGGCTCCTTCGATCCCCTCCAGGAACCAGAGCAGATCTTCCAGAACCGCCTCCCTCTGTTCCTGTGAAAGATTACGCGCCCTGTACTTGTTTTGCAGCACCCGCTCCAGGTAACCGTCCACAACCATGGAGATATCCCGCAGCTCGGCAGGTTTCTCCAGACGGTAGTCATTATCGTAGCGACCGGTTACCAACCCGTAAGAGCGCAGTTCTCTCACCACGGGATAAAGGGGATGGCCCTCCAGCGAATGTGGAATATCAAAATCCTTCAGGCAGGCACCCTGCCTTTTCAGACGCTCCTGCAGATCGTCCACCAGATTTTTGTTCCCGCTCAGCTCATGAAAGTTTACCTTTTTCTCCAGGGAAAGCGCGGCGGCGGCCCCGGCCGCTTCTCCCGCCGTCATCCCCACGGGGACGACGCGGGCACTGCCGTGAGCCAGGGAATCATAGCTCGCCCCGCGTCCGACTACCAGTAAATTCGTCAGCTCAACCGGAACCAGACAGCGAAACGGTATACTATACATCACAGGATTCCCCACCACCGCCCCCCAATCATCCATAGCGGTAGCCTGGATATCCACAGGATAAGAACCAAGGGCGATCTTGTCCCAAAAATCACGATGTTCCAACACATCGTCTATCGTCAAGCGGTACAGTCCCTTCAGGTGTCGGGTCTCTCGCACGTACAGCTCCGGAGCCGTAGCCGCCAGGAACGCCCGTTCAAAACCCGGCAGGTTCTGCCGCATGTAGCGGATTAGAAATTCCGCCTCCTTCTGCCCTCTTTCCATAGCCCGTTTCCTCGACTCCGCATTAAGAGCATCCACATCAAAGATATGCATGGCATTAATGAGGACATTTCCGCTGTTCTGCAGTCCCATATTCAGACCCCGGCTGCGGATGCGGGGATCAAAAGCCTCGTAATCCCGCATCTCTTCCAGAAACCCCCAGGCCGAAGTTCCGTACGCCCCGCTGTGATCGCCGGAATCGGCAATAGCCTTCCTCAGTTCTTCCCAGTCCACGCCTCCCACTTCCATCACCAGAGTTACAGCCTGGCGTCTCCCGGTCCCCAGATCCTCCATCCCCATGGTAAAACCGGCACCAGCCATGGCGGCCAGATCGGCATCCTGCGAGGCATCAATAAAGCGCGCCGCGGTAA
>CAYQQF010000133.1:1753-5715 GCA_964419485.1 uncultured Dethiobacter sp. | reverse complement strand
GACCACGGAACCGGGCATGCAGGTAAAAGGCGCCACAAAAATGACTCCCGACACTCCATCCCGGCGGCCCAGAGCACCGACTCTCCCGATGGTCATCGGCGGCTCTCCTCCGTAATGTTCGGAAACATATCTCCTGGCATGCTGCATAATCTCCTTTGGAGTGGGTTCTTCATAGCCGTTAAGCAGCCCGTTTGTTGCCGAAAAAAGGCGCTTTTCTTCCCTGTGTGCAATGCTGTTCATAAAACCGTAGCTCGTCTTTTGCAAGAAGCTCTGCCACTGTTTTTTGTCCCGGTAGGCAGCCACAGCTTCATGGTAGTTAATAAAGCTGGTATAGGAAAAGAGCTCCGAGGCCGGCGCCAGGCTGGCCTCTCCCCCCTCCGCCTCGATCTTGCGGATAATATTTTGATTGCAGCGGTCATCAAGGCGGACATAGAACTCCCCGCCCACAAGAATGCGCGGCCTTTTCTCCCCGGAACGGGGAACTTCCGCAAACTGACGTGCTGCCTCCTCCAGGCAGCGTTTCAGCGGGCGGAGATGCTTTCCCGCTAAAAATTGGGGGATACTGAAATGGTTATTTTCCAAAATCTCCATAAGGATCGCCGAATGTTTTTCAAAAAGCGCATCCGCGGCGCCCTTTTCCAGCTCGTAAGGCCTGGTGGAATAAAGCATTTTGTAGAGAAGGTCAATGGCCATAAGGCCGTCATAAACACCGATGATAAAAGGTAATCCATATTTTTTAACCACTTCATCCACTTTTACCGAGCAAATTTTCCCCTCCCCGAAACCGGCCTTGTTAATGAGCAGCGATTGGGTGGGGGCATAAAGACCATAGCGGCAGGGACCGCAGGCCCATCCCTGGAAAAAGACAACGCCGTCTTCCGGAGCATCCCGGTGCTGATGAAGGTAGTCCAGGAAATCCTGCATATTTTGAATGAGGGGAAGACACTCGTTCCCGTTGACATAACGTTTCGCCAGGGCCAGGTCCCGGTCTTTGCTCCGCGGCAGAAGCTCCGCTTCCAAACCCATGTTTCTCATCATGGCCACAAATACCCTGGCGTGATGTGTAGGATCCGGGACGAGAATCTTGCGCCACTCCCCGTTCCCCACATTGCAGGTCCGGGCAGAGTAAAAAACCGGCCTGTCCTTTTCCTTTTTGGAGCGGCAGGTGTTTTTAAAAGCCTCCAGGCGGGTAATCATCCCCGCCGGGGCGGTATGTTCATCCAGAGTTAAACGCAAATAGCCTGTCATATTTGCCAGGTAGTGTCTCATCATGGCATTGGGACCGCATTTGAAAGGATCCTGGAAAATGATATGCAGCAGCGGAAGTCCCGTTTCTCCGGTTCTTTCATTTAAAAATTCAGCCCAGAAAACTGCAGAAAGCATTTTTTGCAGTTGAATAGGATAAATATTATCAATATGGCTTAAAAAGTGCTCCAATTGCTCTTTAAATTCATCTTTCGCCCGGTCCAGCACAGGATGAGAAATCTCTCCTTTGTACCATCCTTCCAGGTATTCCAGCAAAAAGTCCTGGGGTACGGCCAGCAGTCCCCTCTGCCGGGCAAAATCCAGTGAACCCTTGGAGACGAAATCATCGTAAATCGTATAAGATCTCCCCACAAAAACTGTACAAACCAGGTCCCGGTAACCGGCAAGCTCCTCCATGATTTGCACGCTTTTCTCCCTGACCATGGAGCGGAATTTTTCCTGAGCGCTGTATCCCTCTTCCACAGCTTGCAGCAGTAGCTGCTCGCTGTACGCGGAACCCAAAATTTTTCTGGCGACCGGCTCCATCTGATAAAGAATCCTCGTTTTGCCTCCACGGTAATTTAACTGGGCATAAAGGACTTTTTCCTCCGGAATATGCAGGGAATTAACGATGACCCCTTTAGAAGTCTGCAGCAAAGAGCAGGTAAAGCCCCGCGGCCACTCCTTAGCCCATGACAGGGGTTCCATATCCACTACCTCGGGGATAAAAAGATAATCCACATCCATCCCGGCAAGTTCGGCGTGGTGACCCACCAGGACTTCCATGGGGTAACACATCTCCGATTTTAGTTCCCTTTTCCCCTTTTCCAGGATACCGGGAGAAGTAGGAGGCGAAAGGACGATTTGCGCACCCAGCCGGCGGAAAAATGCCGACCAGAAAGGATAGAGATCAAAAAACATCCCGCTGCGGGCTATACCCACCCTGGTGCCTTCCTCCAGGGGTTCACCCGCAGCCGCATAAAAAGCTTCGCTGCGCAATATTTTATAATCGGGAATCCGGTCGTCTACCGCTTTTTTCTCCAGCCCCGAATAACGTCCGCAGCGGTCTCCATATAAAAATTTGCTTCCATCGCTGAACTGAATCACATCAAGGGTACAGTTGTGTTCGTGCTCACATTTGGCCTTACATTTGGTCTTGCTTACCGTAAAGCCTTTCAATTGCTGCAGGCTGCGGAAAGCAAAATCCGTCTTTTGTCCTTCCCGGTGAAATGCCCTGGCGATTACTGCGCTTCCCACGGCACCGGAAAGCTCGGGATGAGGAGGAACAATAATATCCCGGTTGCACTCTGAGGCAAAAGCGGCGCCCAGAGCGTGGTTTTTGGCCGTCGCCCCTGTAAAGATAAGCCTGCCCTCCAGAGGGCGGCTTTCTACCGTCTTCGTAAGATAGTTCTTGGCGGAAGAATAGGCCAGACTGGCCAGCTGGGAAGTCAAAGGCAGCCCCCGGGAAGCGGCGGCAACAAGAGACGACTGGGAAAGAAGGGTACAGGTATCGCCAAGGTCAATGGCAAACTCCGCCTCAAAAGCCAGACGTGAAAACTCATCCTTGATCTCTACCCCCAGCAGACCGGCCAGGTTCTCCAGGAAGGTCCCGGTTCCTGCGGCGCAAACGGGGTTCATATTATAATCGTAAAGTAAACCGTTCTTCAGCTGCAGAAACTTGGAATCCTCACCGCCGATCTCAATAATGGAAAGGGTCCCTTCGTCGCCGCAGAGATATTTTACCCCTTCAGCCTGACAGGTAATCTCGTCGACGGCATATTCGGCATTTAAAATTTTCTGGGATAGAAAACGCCCGGAACCCGTGGTACAGGCAATAACGGTTACATCTTGCAGAAGATCGCCGTACTGCTGCTCCACTTCCTTCATCAATTCCATTACCTGCAGCGCGGGACGGCCTGCCGTTGGAAAGTAAATCCCCCCGATAAAACGGCCCTTCTCATCCAGGAGAACACACTTGGTAGAAACAGAACCGCAGTCCACTCCAAGATAAACGGTGGAAAGAGCAAAACCCTCTTTTCCCGGAGGCGTCTCCTGCATATATTTTACCCTGCCCGAGTCAAGTGAAGGCAGGGGGTTTTCCGGAATATAACGCCCTCCCATTAGTTCCCCGAGACCCAGCAGGGAGCTTACGGAAAACCGGTCCGCGCCTGCCGACACACCCAGGGCACTGATAAATTCGTGATCCGTTGGTATAACCAGCTCTACGCCGCGTTCTGTGCAGTACTCTTCTATATATTTGATAACAGCCTCGTTGTTGGCCACTCCTCCAACCGCCAAAAGCACCCCGGGGCCTGTTATCCGGTTCAGGGCGACACCTGAAACAACCATATCGGCAAGGGCTTTGGCCATCCCGGCAGATACAGCGCCCTGGGTTGCCCCCTCGTTAATGGCGTGGGTCATATCCGATTTGGCAAAAACAGCACAGCGTCCCGAAATTTTGACCGGTGCCTCCGCTTGCAGGGCGATCCCGGCCAGCTCGCGATCATTGTATCCCATCCTGGTAGCCTGCTGGTACCAAAAAGCCCCGCTCCCCGCCGCGCACTGACCGTTGCGGTTAAAAAAAGTAACAGCACCTGCGCTGCCCAGTTCAAGGTAATACATATTTTCATGTCCCAGAGAAAGAACAGAGCTGCCATCCAGCCCCAGAAACATCAGGCCTCGCTGTAAAGCTTCAATCTCCAGCAAAGGCTTGATAC
>CAYQQF010000133.1:0-1743 GCA_964419485.1 uncultured Dethiobacter sp. | reverse complement strand
AGCGGGGCATTAGCCCCCGTCAGGCCAAATCGAACATCGCCCTGCTTTCCCTTTAAAACGGCCTCCAGACACTTTTTTGCTGCCTCAACAGGGTTTCCCGCCGTTGGAACTGTAACTTTGCGTATCTCCTCTCCCTGTACAAGCACTCCCTTGGCGGCAAAAGTCCCCAGGTCAAGCCCCACCCCCGGAACCTTTGCCGTTTCCTCGTTATGTAAGCTCATCTATTTCTTTCACCTCTGATTTGAAAAAAGTACATGGCAGGAAACAGATTTTTCAAATCCCCTGCCCCTGTTTTGTTAGTTTTTCCTGTATTTCTTTTTTTCTCCTTTTTTCCAGAGAAAAACGATAACCCCGACAATGATTAAGATTAAAGATGCAAACTGACCCTGGCTCATAAAGCCGATGGATGGTTCGCTAATCCGGTAAAATTCTACAATAAAACGGTATACCCCGTAAAAGATCATAAAAAGAACAAAAACAAACCCGTCGAAGAAACTGTACTTCTTCAGCAGGCGAAGCAGAAGAAAAATGATCAGAGCAGACCCGCAGGCATACAGCTGCGTGGGGTGCCGGGGAAGGCCATCCACCGCGGGAAAGACCATTCCCCAGGGCAAAGAAGTAACATGCCCGTAGCAGCAGCCTCTTAAAAAACAGCCGATGCGGGTTATGGCATAACCCAGGGCGATAAACGGTGCAAAAAAATCCAGGTATTTTAAGAAATTTATCTTTTTCTTATAGCAATAGACAATACCGCCCAGCATGGCCAGAATTAAACCACCCAGAAAGGTCAGGCCGCCTTCCCGGAAAGCAAGCACTTTCCACCAGGGCCCTGCGGCGTAGGAATCCCAATTGAGTATAACATAAGCAATCCGGGAACCCAGCAGGGCAAACAGCATAGCTATAATAAAAAGGTCGTACAGATAGTCACGGTTAATCCTTGCAGCAGGAGCTTCGCGTAAAGCCAGGGTTATGCCCGTCAGAAAAGCCAGGCAAAGCATCCCTCCGTAAGAATAGATGGTCAATGGTCCGATTTTAAATAAGATCGGGTGCATTCATTTTCTCCCTTTCTGTTCAGCAAAATCCAGGGGCATCAAAACGCCCTGGATAGACTATAACCTGTTTTGTTCTATTCCGGCTCCTGATTTTCGGTTCGCTATTCCTCTCCGGTTGCCCTTCCTTTTTGGCTGACGGCTGCCTCCTGGGCCAGGCGATCACAAAGGTTGTTATTAGCATCGGTACTGTGCCCCTGCACTTTAATCCATTCTATCCGGTGACGTGTGGAAAGGTCCAGCAGTTCTCTCCATAAATCCTGGTTCTCCACAGGCTGCTTGTTTTTTGTTTGCCATCCGTTTTGTTGCCACCTCTTAAGCCATCCCTGCTGAAAAGCATTCACCAGATAGGCACTGTCGGAATGCAGCCTGACGCTGCAGGGTTCCTTCAATAGACACAAACCCTCCACGGCAGCCTTAAGCTCCATTCTCTGATTAGTCGTATGGGGTTCAGAACCTGATATTTCTTTTTTTTGTTCTTTATAAAGTAAAAGAGCAGCCCAGCCACCCGGGCCGGGATTACCCTTGCATGCTCCATCCGTATAAATAATAACTTCTTTCATAACCCATTACTCCTGCTCCATGGAAATTAAGGTTGCCTTAGACGAAACTAAATAAAACAAACTGAAAATGTGTATTATTAACGATTGTGCAACTTTGTACATTGTATTTCTATCAAGGTATCCTTGTCAAG
>CAYQQF010000132.1:0-5737 GCA_964419485.1 uncultured Dethiobacter sp. | reverse complement strand
ATTTCGGCTGGTGCACCTGGCAGGGATCGAACCTGCGACACCCGGATTAGGAATCCGGTGCTCTGTCCCCTGAGCTACAGGTGCATGAATTATCTCATCTAAATCAATTGCTTATCTGAAGAATGGTACGCCCGCAGGGATTCGAACCCCGACTTCAGGCTCCGGAGGCCTGCGTGATATCCCTTTCACCACGGGCGCATGCTCCTTTTTCCAGAGTCATGATAACATTTCTTCCGGGAAAAGTCAATGGAGTGGAGGTATGACTGAAGGCATGGCATGGGAAAGGAAGGCATCTTGTCCTGTGAAAAAAGTATTGATTTTTCTGGCGATTTATGTATAATTAGATAAAATTATGATGATACCTTGACTGACAAAGGCAAAACTGTCGAAAGACAGGGGCGCAAAGCCAAGATTCTACAGCTCCTGCGGGTTTGACGGGGGATGTTCGGTGTCGGTTCCTCAAAGGAGGGAGCCGCGTGTTTAATAAAAAAATTTGTTTTTTAATTTTTACCCTTGTCTTATTGCTGACCCCTGCCTGTTTAAGAATTAATTTTCTCCCATTTTACCAGGAGGAGGTCACTGTCAGCCTGACAGAACACCTGCGTGCCGGGGCGGCGCCTGCAGGCGTTCTTCCCGCAGTATTGCCTTCCTTTTCAGCCCAAAAGCACTGCTTGGAAGTGGAAATTGCTTTACATAACAGGGGAGATGCACCGGTCAACAATATCAGTCTGGAAGTGCCTCTCATGGGAAAGCTGGACTCCACGTACCAGGTCCTGGTGCAGGAAAAATATAACCTGGAACCTCTGGAAATAGTAGAAGAAACTATGGCAAGCCGCAGGGCTCTCTTTTGTCTAGACAGCCTGCCTGCAGGGGCCAGCAAGAGCATTACCCTGCAGTATCTCCTTGCCTCGGCACCGCCAGACAGCGGTAGCTGTTCAAATGATAGTCTTCTTGCGCAGTACCTGCAGCCCTCCAGTAAGGTAGAAAGCGACCGCCCCTTCATTATCTCCAAAGCTGTGGAGATCACCGCCGGTGCCCTTTGCGATGAAGAAAAAGCCCGCAGGATTTATTCGTTTGTCCTGGATCACATGACTTACGACCTGGATTCCCCTCACCGCAACCAGGGAGCTTTAAGTGCCTTGCAGCATGGATGCGGTGTATGCGAGGATTACGCTTCATTGTTTGTCGCTCTTTCCCGGGCGGCAGGCATACCCGCCCGCCAGGTAAACGGTTATGCCGACCCCGGGGCCACGGGGGAAATCTGGGAGCTCGCTCCTGGACAAGCCTTCTCTCTCCAGGGTTACCGCCACAGCTGGGCTGAAATTTACCTGGCGGGCAGAGGCTGGCTGCCGGTTGACCCCACCATGGACATCTGCAGCGAGTCTTTCCAGTTTTTCGGTTTTCTGCCCGGGGCCAGCCATATCGCCCAAAATTATCTGGACAGCTCCTTAAGAGCCCGCTTCAATGGGGGCCGGCTTGAAGTGGTTTGGTCTGAAACCCTGGTAGGGAAGTAAAACTTGTCATAACTTACCGTTTTGTCGCCAGGTAAGCCCTAACCGCCAGGCGCTGTGTAGCCCATCCCGGAGGGTGGCAGGTGGTAAGGGTAAGGGCCGGCTTATCCGTCTGGTCGATCACGCTCCAGTCCCGTTTGTCGATTTCAAATACCTCTTCCACCTCATAAATATAGACGGCTTCCTGGTAATAAAGGAGTATCTCATCCCCCTGTTCCAGTGTATCCAGATGTCTGAAGGGCGCCCCATAAGTGGTGCGGTGTCCTGCTATGGACACATTGCCCGTATCGGGGTAGCCGCTCTGGGGGTAGAATCCCGGACCCTTGCGCAAATTTGCTTCCTCCACTCCGTAGTTGACATTCACCAGAAGGTCAAGCTCCGGTATGTGTAAAGCTGCCTCTCCGGGAAGAAGCGTTTCCGGAAATTCTTCCTTTTTTTCCTCTTCCTCCTGGCGGTCGGCTTCCGGGGGAAGGCTTTCAGGCTCTGCCGTAAGGCTCTCCTTTATTTCTTCCTCCAACGCTTCGGCAAGGAAGCAACTGTTGTAAACATTAGTTAATAAAAAGAAAAGGGCCAGGGAAATCCCGGCCAATATAAGCATTGTTCCAACGAGGGAAATTATGCTTCTTCTACGCTTTCTATCCCTTTTCTCTCTACGGGTCATACCTTATCTGTCCTTTTTCCTCCCGAGTTTTTTTAGGGCAAAACCGCTTCCAACCAGAAGCGCTCCAAGGCCCATAGCAAGTATTTCATATCCGCCTGTCCGGGGAAGTTCGGCTTTTTCAGCGGGTTCGGGCTCTGATTCCGTCCGGGGAAGTTGAGGCGGTTCAGGTTCAAGTATAACTTCTTCTTCTTGCCTTGTCTCCGGTCCGGGTTCTTCTCCCGGCCCGGACGTAGTTTTTTCCCGATTTGTCACGGTGACTGTAATGCTGTTGCCGTAATTCAGGGAAGCTTCATCATGGCTGATAGAGACAAACTCATAGCCTTCCCGTTCAACTTCCTCAAAGTCGTAGACCCCGGGCGACAGACCGGAAAGTTTGCCGGGGTTGTTGACGCTGAATTCTTTCGTTTTGAAATAACCGTTCGGCCCGCTTATTTCAATGGTGAACATCGTACTGTTGTTGGTGATTTCTTCATCGTCGGCATTAAGAAGGATCTTTTCAAAGGTTACTTTAATAGGGTCATAACTGGTACTGCCGCCAGTACTGCTGCCCCCGCCGCCTGTGCTTCGTCGTTGAACAGTTACCGTGGCCGAAGCGGATTTTTCCAGCTCTTCTTCAACATCGGTTACTGTTGCCGTATTGACCAGGTTTCCGTATGGAGTATCAGAAGGGATCGTGTATGTCTTATTAATTACGTATTCTTCACCAACGGCAAGAGTTCCGATATTTTCATTAATTTCCAGCATCTCATCACTTATTTTTACACTTCCCAGGTCAATATCACCGCTATTTGTAACAGTGATTGTATAATTAACCGTATCGCCGCGATATGCGGAAGTGGGATATACTGCTTTTGTAACGCTGATATCGGGTGTATTTCCACCCGGTTCCCGGATCATCACAATATGATCATCGCTGTCGGAGACTTCGCCGGTGTATTCGTTATTGTAGCCGTTATAATCGTTGACGGTTCCTTCAGCGATCGAAATACCTGCATTAAAAACACCGGCAGTGGCCGTTAAAAGTAACATGATCATAAATAAAGTTACCGGCATCAGCCCGGCTCGTTGTATCTTTTTCATTTAGCGCGGCACCTCCCCCCGATAGTAAAAGCCTGTTGCTGTTGCCTCGTTAAGCATTTCACCAGGTGCCTGATCTGCAGGGATTGCGTAGGGAATTATAATTGGTTCGGTTGACTCGTCAGGTCCAAGTGCACCCATATCATATTCCCAATCCGATCCGAAGATGGGATCGGTAATTTTTATATCGAAAAGATAAACCCCGCCCACATTTTTTACAATGAGGGTGTACTCTATGGTATCTCCAGCCTTTGCCGTTTCGGGCCCATCCTTGGTAATGGAAATTCCCGCGAAATTGGCGGTGAGGCTGACATCATTTTCAGGCATGATGTAGGTGAACGATTCCGTAAAGCTTACTATTGTCCCCTCTTCATCGGTCCAGTTGACGAAAGTGTAACCTTCATTTGCTGCTGCGCTAACATTGACTTCAGTTCCTGCAGCGTAACTTCCGTCTCCATCTACCGTTCCGCCTTCTTCAGGGTTGGCTGTCAGGGTCAGGGTATAAACATCAGGCGGCAGCTCTTCGAAATTGGCGGTGAGGCTGACGTTACAGGCGGGCATAGTATAGGTAAAGTCCGGCGAATTGCTTATTTCTACTATCCTGAAAAAAGGCCAGTAATGACAGGGCTCACAATAAGTCCAGTTGACGAAAGTGTAACCTTCATTTGCTGATGCACTAACATCGACTTGAGTTTCTTCAGCGTAACTTCCGCCTCCATCTACTGTTCCGCCCTCTGTGGGGTTGGCTGTGAGGGTCAGGGAGTAGGTCGGCAGCTCTTCGAAATTGGCGGTGAGGCTGACGTTACAGGCGGGCATAGTATAGGTAAAGTCCGGCGAATTGCTTATTTCTACTATCCTGAAAAAAGGCCAGTAATGACAGGGCTCACAATAAGTCCAGTTGACGAAAGTGTAACCTTCATTTGCTGATGCGCTAACTTGTACTCCCGTCCCTGGTGTATACCATCCTTCTCCTCCTACCATTCCGCCTTCTTCCGGATCTGCTTCCAGTGCCAGTTTAAATAGGGGAGGTGGCCAGTAGTGCTTGCTTTGTACGTCCACTTCTGTTGTCTTATCGTTATAAACGGCAGCAACTACAGAAAGCTTTTCATTATGAGCAAACTGGCCTGCCGGACCAAGAGTATGGTTATTTGTTGAGGTTGAATAAGTGAGGTCGTCAATAGAGGGACCTGCCGGTACGCTTGCGGCAGCCGTCCCTGTCGAAAGCAACAGTGATATTATCAGCAACAGTATTAGTACAGCAGGAAAACGTTTTATTTTATATCTCATACATTCATACCCTTCCTTTCCTTTTTATTATCTTCGGCTCATAAAATTTGCTAATTTTCAGATGCCTCCTTTCCAGATCGAAACAATCCCCCTCCTGACATCCCTCAGGTTCAACCTTAATAGATAGAAGGTTTGCCTGTTACACCACCTCGCCATTTTTAGTCAATTGTATGTTTTTTTGGGAGTAAGCGCATCACCAGAGAGAATAAATAAGTTTGCTGCTAAAGAGGAATTTTTATTTACTACCAAAGTAGTAGGTTAACCGGCAATTTTTAGATTATCCCGCTATTACTAAAATTATACAAATAATGCAGCTTCCGGAGCAGGCGACAGAAAATTACCAGAAAATACGGCGGCCAGGCATTATAAAAAAACCTTTTGCGGGAAAGCATATTCATATGAAGAGGAAAAAATTACTGTACGTAACCAGACCCCAGGCGGGAGGGATGTCCAGGCATCTTCAGTCGTTATTGAATTACTTTGCCGATCGGTTGGAGGTCATTCTGGCAGCGCCTGACTTCCCTTTTGCCCCGGAACTGCAAAAGAGAGTTCAATTTTTTCCTTTTCCGCTGGCAGATGGCCTCAACCCGCGGCGCGATCTGCACGCGTTGGTCCGCCTGCTGCTTATCTGCCGGGAAATCCGTCCCGATTTAATGCATATTCACGGATACAGGGCAGCGATGGTGGGCCTTCCCGCAGCCTGGCTCTCCCGCTGCCCGGCAGTGGTAACGGTGCATAATTCTCTGGCTTATCCGCTGAAAAGCCGTATTCCTGAGCATTTTTTCCGGCGGGTGGTGAAACTTATGGACCCGGCGGCGGAAGTTTACATTACCGTATCCGGTGCTTTGTGCGATGAACTGGCCGGTTTTGGTATTTCTCCCTCCAAAATTTTAAAAATCTATAATGGGATTGATCCCGGTTTATTTGCAGGTAAATCCCGCCGGGAAGCTGAGTGTACTTGCAGCGAGGAAGAGGCTCTGAACCCTCTTTTCAAATGGAAGGGCATGCGGGTGGGTACTGCCGGGAGGCTTGTGTATCAGAAAGGTTTTGACCTTTTTATACGGGCGGCGGCCGAGGTGGCGGGCAAGATTCCGGAGGCAGGTTTTTTTATCGCCGGCGAGGGGCCGGAGATCCGGCGTCTTCTCCAGCTGAGAAATTTACTGGGGTTGGAGAAACGGCTTTTTTTCCTGGGGGATGTCAG
>CAYQQF010000131.1:0-5750 GCA_964419485.1 uncultured Dethiobacter sp. | reverse complement strand
TTTGTAATGAAGACCAGACTGAACAGAGGATTTTGTTGAAGAATGGTGAATATCATAAAATGCCATAATTTTCTTCAAGATGGAGCGTTTATCTAAAGGGGGCAATAAAAGAATATGAGTAATTTTGCCGACAGCTATGAGAAAAATATTAACATTTTGGCATTTAAAATCCTCTGGATCATCTTTTTTTCGGGTTTTAGCTTTTTTGCCCTTTTTATTATGGCAGGAGCAATTTCCCGCACCTGGATAGAATATGGGACCAATGTTATCGTTGTTTTTTTTATTTTTGGTCTGGCAACTCTCTGCTGGCGATTTTATCCGGACAGCAATAAAATTAAATATCTGCTGGTTACAACTCTATTCCTGGGGTTTGTCTCTCTTTTCTATATGAACGAGATCAGCCTGGCGATGTCTCCTTTATGGTTGATGGTCGTTGTGGTAAGTCTTTTATATTTTAATGTTCGATTATCAGTTTTTGCAGGTGTTTTGGTAATCTTGGGTAATGGTTTTTTTGTTTTTACCGATCCCGGTAGAGGAATGGAACTCGTCGATATTTCAGCTCTTTCAACCAACAGCATGATGTTTGTTATCATAACTGTAGGGGCTGCGGTTGTAGCATTGAGAAAAAGTTCCCTGGTGCAAAAAATTATTGAGTTTGAGGATGAAGTTCAGCAAAAAACAAGAGAACTGGAAAATATTATTAATTCCGCCCGTCTTTCAGCGCAGGAAACGAACATACTATGTGAAGAGGTGTCGGAGAACATAAACCGCTTAAAAACATCTTTTAACGAAGTGTCAAATTCTACAATCGAAATATCCGGAAACATGCAGGAACTCAGCGAGCAGTCCCTTAGCGCCTCATCTTCGGGGGAAGAAATTATTAAAAAAATACAAAACAGTAAAAGGTCACTGAACCAGATTGCAGAGAAATTTGCTTTTACGAAAGAAATAATGCAGCGTTTCAAAGAGAACGTGGAAAGTTTCAATAATAAAATACAAGAAATAGCCGACATATCTTCTGCTGTTATTTCAGTTGCTGAACAAACAAAGCTTCTTGCTCTTAACGCGTCCATAGAAGCCGCCCGCGCCGGCGAACACGGCCGCGGTTTTTCTATTGTGGCCGAAGAAGTCGGTGTGCTTGCAGAGCAGTCGGCAGAATCCAGCAGCAGGATTACATCCGCTTTAGGCGCTATTCAGCAGACGGTCAGGTCATTGACGGCATCCATACAGCAGAACTACAGTGAGATCGAAAAAAGCGCCGATACTGTTCATGAAACACACCAGGATGTTTCTCAGACCATTGCGGAAACAGAAAAGAATATTCTTGGTTTACAGCAGATTGCTTCAACAATCGAGCGTCTGACAGCCAGGTTGGAAAATATTGTTGCTGAGACGCAGGAACAAGTAGCTTTTGTAAATTCTATTACCGACTCGGTTTCCACAGTTTCATTATATTCGGACAAAATACTGCAAAACCTGAACGCAGAATACTCTTAAGGCCCGGTATTATTTTTTGAGTAAAGGAAAGGAGAGTTGAACTGTTGCTGGCACTTGACGCTCATGCACATTGCGGAATAACGCTACCCTTTGAGCAGCTTCATCCCCGCTGGCAGGAAGGCAGTATCGACGGTGGGGTTCTATTTGCACCGGTTGAGGAGATTTACGACCGTTACGATCCGGGTTTTACAGACGATCAGGAGTACCTGAATTCCCGGAAAAAAGTGCATTCCTACCTGCAATCTCTTATTTCTGAAAAGATATTTGCCTACTGGTTCGTCTGGAATGATTTTGAGCTTCCCGGGGCCGGCTTTGTGGGCATAAAATGGCATCGGCATGCTGATGAACCCGTGTATAATTATCATTCTGAGGAGTGCGGGATGTTTATCGAGCATATTTGCCGGCTGCGCCTGCCGGTCATTATCGAGGAAGAATTTCATCATACCCTGGAGCTTGTCCGCAGATTCAAGAAACGGACGCCGGTGATTATCCCCCATTACGGAGGTTTAAACGGGGGCTATATGCGCTTAAAAAAAGCAGACCTGTTTGAGAATCCCACAGTATATGTGGATACGGCGCTGGCCGGCCGTACTGAAATCGAAGATTTTGCGTCGGACTACGGGGTTGACCGGATCTTGTTCGGCAGCGATTTTCCTTTTGGCGAACCGGCTTACGAGAAATATAAGGTGGAAAATATTTTTTATGGTCAGGACCGCAAAAAGGTCCTGGCCCAAAACCTGCTGGATTTACTGAAAAAAGAAATCTAAAATAAACGAAATCACCTCTCTTGAGCATCATACTATTCATTTTTCTTTTTAAGTTTCAATAGCTTTTTATTAAATTAAACAGGAAGTATATCCATTTTGTTTGACATATTTGGATATACTAACTTTGAAGGTGATATCGTGGAACTAAAAAAGAAATGTCTGGTTTTTGTACTGCTCGTTACGATGTTTTTTTTGGCAGGCTGCGGAGGAGAAAAAAAATCCGAAGGAAACCGGCAGGAACAGAAGGAAATGCCCCGGGCAATTATGGAAATAGAAAGCGGATTACTTGCTATTATGCAGCAGGCCGACTTACTGCCGGCAACAAAAACAAAAGCAGAGCAATCTCAGCCAGATTCAAATGGTGGGAAGAAAGAACAGGAAAATGGAGAAAGTTCAACTCAAGTAAATGAGCTGACTTATGAGGAAACCATCCTGGGAGAATTGTTGAATGCTGAAGGCGTTGAGATGGAGGAACAACAACTTCCGGAAAGCACGGAAATAATCTGGGATAATATTAAAAATGCCCTAACTAAACTATATATCCAGTGGAATGATTTGGAGCCTCTTTTAATGGAGAAGGCTATCCCTCAGGCAGAAATTACATCTTTTGAAGAAGGGCTGGACAGTTTAACGGTGTTCACCACAGAACAAAACCATTTTGGCACTATGGATTCTGCAAACCAGCTTACCGGTAATCTGGCAAATTTTATGGTTCCCTTTGCCGAAAATATTGTCTCAACGACATATGAACTGAAATTTCATCTGCGAAACCTAGTTTTGGAGGCAGCAACTGACGACTATACCGGAGCACAGGAAAGCCTGGATTATATTCGAGAACAACAGCCCGTCCTGGCAAAATCATTGGATAAAGGGGCTCTCACACTGCTGGAGACGTCCGTGGATAACCTGCAGAGGGTGCTGGACAAACAAAACCTCGAACTTGTCATTCTCAACGCTTCTGTTGTAATGGAAAACATAGTTCAGTCAATAGAAAAAATTTCCAATACAACACTCTGATTTTATGATAGGAGGGCGGCCAGATTTTATTCTCATGCGCCTTCCCCCAACCATTCCCCTCACACACTTTTAATAGAATAGGCAAATAGTCGGCGTTATTCTAATAGAAATAATCTATTGGGATTCGTTTATATTTTTTGATAGTATCAGAGTGGGGTTATCTCTTACCCTGCTTTTTTTTATGCCGTTGAAAAAATTTAAATAAGCTTTTAAGGAGGGGAAAATGGCGGATAGCAATGTTGAACAATTTATGGAGATTCGCTCCTTAGCTCTTGCCAAAATTCTGGATGAAAAGGGAAAAGGGTTGAAAGTTGTGGGTATTTACTGTGCCTTTTGTCCCCAGGAACTGGTGTTGGCTGCCGGAGCCGTCCCGGTAGGGCTATGCGGGACCCGAGAAGACCCCATACCGGCAGCGGAAGAAGTCTTGCCTCGAAATTTGTGCCCCTTAATTAAATCATCATATGGTTTTGCCGTAACCGATACCTGCCCTTTCTTTGCTTTTTCCGACCTGATCGTAGGAGAAACCACCTGTGACGGCAAAAAGAAGATGTTTGAAATTATGCAGGATCTAAAGCCCGTCCATGTCATGCAGCTTCCCCATCAGAAATCTCCTTTTTCTTTCGATCTTTGGGTGGAGGAGATAAGGAGGCTCCGTACCCGCATTGAGGAGGAGCTCAAGGTGGTAATAAAAGATGAAGATATCTGGAAAGCCATTGATCTGCTCAACCGGGAGAAAGAATTATTGAAGGCAATTTGCGATCTGAACCAAATGGCCCCGCCGCCCATAAGCGGAATTGATTTATTAACCGTGACCTGGTCCAGCGGCTTTAGCTATGATAAGGAAGAAGTAATACAGATGCTGGAAGCGCTGAAAAACAAATTGGAATCCATGAAGATTGAGCCGGAGGCTGCACAAAAACCGCGCATTCTATTGACAGGTTGTCCGGTTGGTCTGGGTTCGGAAAAGGTTATCCGCCTGGTAGACGAGTTGGGGGCAACAGTTGTGGCGATGGAGAACTGTTCGGGTTATAAGACGCTGGAGCTGAGGACCGATAGAAACAACGATGATCCTGTAATAGCCCTGGCCGAAAAGTATCTTAACATCCCGTGTTCCTGTATGAGCCCCAATCCCTACCGCATGGAGCTCTTGGGCCGCATGATCGATGATTTTAATGCGGCTGCTGTTATTGACCTCACCTGGCAGGCCTGCCATACCTATAACATTGAATCATATGAGGTAAAAAAGCTGGTTAAAGCGAAAGGGCTGCCCTTCTTGCACCTGGAAAGCGACTATTCCTCCTCTGATGAAGAAACCTTGAAAGTAAGAATTGAGGCCATGCTGGAGATGACGGAGAAGTGATTACAATTGGTCTGGATATCGGCTCTGTAGCCTCCAAAGGTGTGCTTCTGAGCCCGGATAAAAAATTTTCTATCGTTCTGCCTACCGGCTGGAGCCCTCGTGATGCAGGGGAGCAAATTTTATCGAATCTTCTCATGCAAGCGGGGCTAGAGCAGGAAGATGTGGATTCAATGCTTGTAACCGGTTATGGGAGAGTATCCTTTACCGGGGCGGCTCGCACCGTGACAGAAATCAGTTGTCATGCCCGGGGTGTGGCAGCCCTTTGTCCGGAAGCCCGGACCATCATAGACATAGGGGGCCAGGACAGCAAAGTAATCAGCATTAATGAAAACGGTAAAATTATGGATTTTGCCATGAATGACAAATGTGCCGCGGGAACCGGGAGATTTTTGCAGATTATGGCCAATACCCTGGGCATGGATGTAGGAGAACTGGCGGCATCCGAAGATCCGTCGGCAACGGTCGCTATTAACAGTATGTGTACAGTTTTTGCAGAATCGGAAATTATCGGTCTGCTGGCACGGGGCAGCTCGAAAGGAGGGATTATCGCCGGTCTTCATCAGTCTGTGGGGAAGCGAGTAGCTACTATGGCCCGCCGTCTGGGAGTAAAGGAGAAGATAGCTTTTACCGGCGGAGTGGCCCAAAATGCCGGAGTTCGCCGGGCACTGGAGGAAGAACTTAAAAGCAAAGTCTTCGTCCCCGGTGAGTGTCAGTTTACCGGTGCACTGGGGGCCGCGCTGCTGGCTGCGGGAAAGTAAAGAAACATAATTTTCCGAGGGGGAGAAGAAATGATCAAAAAAATGATTTTACTTTTTCTCAGTAAACAGGAATTATTAAGTTAAATTATTGATGGGAGATGTATTTTTGTGAGAAAAATATTTGCATTGATTATGATGTTGGCCGTGTTGCTGTGCCTGTATGGCTGCGGCAGCAATTCAACGATGACCGAAGGAGAAGAAATTCCTACCTTGTCTCTTGTCGACGGAAATGATCTGCACTGTTGTATGCTCATTGCTGCGATGAATGATGTTGACAGCTTCGCTGATAAAGCTTTTCGTATCAATCCTTTAAACGAAACGCAGTTTGAATTGCTCAAAGATGATAGCGTA
>CAYQQF010000130.1:0-5817 GCA_964419485.1 uncultured Dethiobacter sp. | reverse complement strand
AGATGCAGTCCAGAATAGAAGGGCTGGAGCAGGAAAAGCAGGAGCTAACAAACAGATTGCTCCGGCTGCAGGCTGATTTTGATAATTACCGCAAGAGAATGCGTATGGAAAAAGAAGTGTTGGAAGAATACGCAAACTTTGATTTTATCAAGAAGTTATTGCCGGTGGTGGATAACCTGGAGCGGGCTTCTTCCGCTTCCTGCGAAGCAAAGGAGGCCGTTGTGGAAGGTCTGGCCATGATTAACAGGCAGCTTAATGAAGTTCTTGCAAAGGAGGGTGTTATTCCCATGGATTGCCGGGGAAAACCCTTTGATCCAAATTATCATGAAGCAGTTCTTCAAGAAAAAAGTCCGGAACATGACTCCGGAATTGTTCTAGAAGAAATACAAAAGGGATATCTGATGAAAGATAAAGTTTTACGGGTAAGTATGGTTAAAGTTTCCGGTGAATGAATTATGGGAAAATAATCCGGATGGTTATCTTTGTTGATGGAACAATTACATAAGGAGGGCTTAAAATGTCAAAAGTAGTAGGTATTGATCTGGGAACAACCAACTCCGTCATTGCTGTCCTTGTTGGTGGAGAGCCTGAGATTATCTCCAACGCTGAAGGCAGCAGGTTAACATCTTCGGTTGTTGCTTTCACAAAAGATGGAGAAAGAATTGTCGGGCAGGTTGCCAAGCGGCAGGCAATTACCAACCCTGAACGTACCATTGCCTCCATAAAGAGGGAAATGGGTTCAAACTACAAAGTGGAAATTGACGGCAAAAATTATACCCCGCAGGAGCTTTCCGCCATGATCCTGCAGAAACTCAAAACCGACGCGGAGAGTTATCTGGGCGAAAAAGTTGACAAGGCGGTCATTACCGTCCCCGCTTATTTTAGCGACAGTCAAAGGCAGGCGACCAAGGATGCCGGGAAAATAGCCGGGCTGGAAGTGCTGCGCATTATCAACGAACCTACAGCGGCTGCCCTGGCATATGGTATGGATAAGGGCGAGGACCATACCATTCTTGTTTACGATTTGGGCGGGGGCACGTTTGACGTCTCTATCCTCGAACTTGGCGAAGGAGTCTTTGAAGTAAAGTCGACCAGCGGTAACAACCGTCTGGGTGGAGATGATTTTGACCAGAGAGTTACTGATTATCTGGTATCTGAATTTAAAAAGGAAACCGGCGTTGATTTGGGGAAAGATCGCATGGCTTTGCAGCGTTTAAAGGACGCGGCCGAAAAAGCAAAGATAGAACTTTCTACCGTAACCACTGCCAACATAAATCTTCCTTTTATTACCGCCACGTCAGACGGCCCCAAACACTTGGATATTAATCTTACACGGGCAAAATTTGAAGAGCTGATCTCCGACCTGGTGGATAAGACGGTAGGGCCGATTAAAAGAGCCCTTTCCGATGCGGGGCTTGATCCTTCCGGTGTTGACAGAGTGCTGCTGGTTGGGGGTTCGACCAGGGTGCCTCTTGTTCAGAAAGTTATCAAAGATATTCTGGGCAAGGATCCCCACAAAGGCGTAAATCCGGATGAAGTGGTCGCCATGGGTGCCGCCATTCAGGCCGGCGTCCTTTCAGGGGAGGTTAAAGATGTCCTGCTCCTGGATGTAACGCCGCTTTCCCTGGGGATTGAAACGCTTGGAGGTGTTTTTACAAAAATTATTGAACGTAATACAACAATCCCCACTTCGAAAAAACAGATTTTCTCTACCGCCGCCGACAGCCAGACAAGTGTGGAGATCCATGTGCTTCAAGGTGAGCGCCCCATGGCAGCGGATAATAAAACTCTCGGACGTTTTATGCTGGACGGGATTCCTCCCGCTCCTCGAGGCATACCGCAAATCGAGGTGTCCTTTGATATAGATGCAAACGGAATTGTCAATGTGTCCGCCAAGGATCTGGGTACCGGGAAAGAGCAAAAAGTAACCATTACGGCTTCGTCGGGTCTTTCCAATGATGAAATTGAAGATATGGTCAAACAGTCCAACCAGAATGCCGAGGAAGACAGGAAACGCAAGGAACTGGCGGAAGCGAAAAACCAGGCCGATTCCCTTATTTACTCAGCTGAAAAGACTATTCGGGAGCTCGGCGAAAAAATTACCGGAGATAAGAAAGAAAAGCTGGAGAAAGCAATCCAGGAACTCAAGGATGCTGCGGGCGGCAGTGACACGGCAAAAATAAAAGCTGTTATTGATTCCCTTAATTCCAGCCTCCATGAAATATCTTCCCTTATTTATGAACAGGTAAAGAACGAACAGCAGGCCGGAGGCGGAGAAAATGCCGGTCCGGGCGGTGGAACAGCAGGCGGAGAAAAACAAGATGATGTTGTGGACGCCGATTACGAAGTTGTGGATGAAGACGATAAAAAATAAACAAGTTTTTTGAGGCTGTATAAAAGGGTGGGCGAATGATGTCTAAGAGGGATTATTATGAGGTGCTGGGTATCAACAGGGAAGCCGGGCCGGAAGAGATAAAAAAAGCTTATCGGAAACTGGCCCGGCAGTATCACCCAGATGTTAACCCGGATAATAAAGACACAGAAGAAAAATTTAAAGAGATTCAAGAAGCTTATGATGTTCTCTCCGATCCCAAGAAAAAGGCAAACTATGACCGTTTTGGCCATCAGGGAGAGTCTTTTCAAGGTTTCGGCGGGTTTGACAATATGCGGGGCTTTACTTCAGGGTTTGAAGACATTTTTGATGCATTTTTCGGAGGCGGTTTTTCTACAGGCGGACGACGCAGGCCGGGATCCGCACCTCAGCGGGGAGCCGATTTGCGTTATGATCTGGAAATTACACTGGAAGAAGTAGTTAAGGGGAAAAATACTTTTATTCGTCTGCACCGTCTGGAGCATTGTCCGGAATGCGGGGGAAGCGGTGCAAAAAACGGCTCGTCTCCTGAAACCTGTCCGGCCTGTAATGGAACGGGACAGCAACAAGTGGTGAGGAATACTGCTTTCGGCAGTTTTATCAGCGTTAAACCCTGTGGAGTCTGTGGCGGGGAGGGGCGTATCATTAAAGAGCCCTGTTCGAAATGCCGGGGTGAAGGCCGCGTAAGCCGGGAGAGAAAGATTGAAGTAAAGCTGCCACCGGGCTTGGATAACGGTTCCAAAATAAGGATATCCGGAGAAGGGGAAGCAGGGAAAAAAGGCGGTTCATCGGGAGATCTTTATGTAGTTATTTTTATCCGTCCTCATGAATTTTTTACGCGCCAGGATAATGATCTGCTCTGCGAAATACCCCTTAGTTTTGTTTACGCAGCTTTAGGGGGGGAAATCGAAATCCCCACTATTGAAGGCAAAACAAAATTACGAATTCCCGAGGGGACACAGCCCGGCGCAGTTTTCCGCTTAAAGGGCAAAGGGGTTCCCAGTTTAAGAGGATTTGGAAAAGGAGACCAGCTAGTCAAGATAAAAGTTGAAGTCCCCAGAAGACTTAACGCCAAACAAAAAAATATTTTGCAGGAATTTGCCCAGGTAAGCGGTTTGGATATTTCAGCAAGTCATGAAAAAAGTTTTATTCATCGCGTTAAAGATACCCTTGGCGGAAAATCGTAATGGGTCCCTGGTTTTTTGTCTCTCCTGAAGTAATTCAGCATGGCAAGGTTCTCCTCCCTCCGGAGGTGCACCGTCATCTGAAAGTTCTTCGCCTGAGAAAAGGCGACCTGCTGGTGCTGTCGGATGGAAAGGGGACTGCTTTCCAGGCCCGTCTCGAAAGAATGGAAGACCAAAGAGGTGAAGCCGAAATCCTCGGGAATGAGGTCTCTGCAAATGAGCCTGTCCTGGATGTGACTCTTTTCCCCGGAATTACCAAGGGAGAAAAGATGGAGCAGGTTATCCGCCAGTCTGTTGAACTGGGGGTAAAAAAAATCGTTCCTGTTTTTTCGGAGAGGTCTGTAGTCAGGCTTTCCAGGCAAAAGAAGGAAGAAAAGTGCAGACGCTGGCAAAAGATAGCCCGCTCTGCCGCGGGGCAGTGTCGTCGGGGCCTGATACCTCCCGTCACACTGCCTTTGGAGTTTGATGAGATGCTGCAATACTGTCGGGAAGAGATATTTGAGGCTTTTCTTGTACCCTGGGAAGAGGAAAAAAAAGCAGGCCTTCGCCAGACGCTGGACAGCTTGCCGGCGGGGCTGAGAAAAATAGGGCTTTTTATCGGCCCGGAAGGCGGGATCTCCGCGGACGAGATTGAGCAGATGCAAAAGATCTCCGGAGTGTATACAGTTGGCCTGGGTCCCCGGATATTAAGAGCAGAAACAGCCCCCATAGCTCTTCTCTCCATTCTTATGTACTGCTATGACTGGTGAAAGGGGTTGCTTTTTTGAACAGGTCTCCCCAAAAATTAAAAACAGCTATCTATACGCTGGGCTGCAAAGTAAACTATTTTGAGTCCGAAGCTTTAAAAGAGCAATTTCGCCGGCACGGTTTTACTGTAGTTGAAAATGGGGAAAGGGCAGATATTTACGTTGTCAATACCTGTACGGTTACCCATCAGGCAGCCCGCAAATCCAGACAGCTTATCCGCAGGCTTAAAAAGGCAAATCCCAAGGCAATGATAGTTATGACAGGGTGTTACCCACAGGTCGATCCGGAAGAAGCGGCTTTGCTTCCGGAGGTGGATCTTTTTACGGGGACAGGAGAAAGGCTTCTTTTGCCCGAGCTTGTAAAAAGAAAAGCTGCAGGAGAAACGGGAAAGAACTGGATTCACCCCTACACCGGGGAAGCAGCATTCGAAGAGTTGCCCTGGGCTTCCGAACAGGGGAGGACCAGGGCTTTTTTGAAAATACAGGACGGCTGCCAGCAGTTTTGCACGTATTGCATCATCCCCCTGGCAAGAGGACCGCTGCGCAGTCTTGCGCCGGAAAGGGCGATACATTATCTTCGGGAAATCGGGCGCAGAGGTTTTAAAGAAGTCGTTCTTACGGGAATTCACCTGGGGCTTTACGGTATTGATCTTCAACCCCGTATTAATTTAGCTTCTTTTTTGCAGAAGGCCGTATCTGTCGAAGGTATTGAGAGGATTCGGCTCAGCTCTCTGGAACCCACGGATATACAGGAAGACTTAATCAGCACGATTGGCCGAAATAAGAAAATCTGCCGCCATCTTCATATTTCGTTGCAAAGCGGAGATGACAGCGTCTTGCAGAAAATGGGGCGTCCCTACACAACAGACTATTTCAGCAGGTTGTTAAACAGGTTGTGCGGGGCAATTCCCGACCTGGCGGTGAGCACAGATGTTATCGTGGGTTTTCCCGGAGAGGGAGAGAAAAATTTTCAGCAGAGCCTGGAATTTGTACGGCGGTCAGCTTTTAGCCGCCTTCATGTTTTTAAATTTTCTCCCCGCAAGGGAACCCGGGCCGCAGAAATGGCTACACAAGTTCGGATGGAAGAGAAAGAAAGACGAAGCAAACAAATGATCTTGCTGGGAGAAAAACTTACCCGCTCTTTTCAGGAGGCTTTTTTAGGGAGAACTTTTCCCGTTCTTCTGGAAGAAAGGAAAAAGTTGGAGGGCACGGGTATCTGGGAAGGTTTGACTTCCAATTACCTGCGCGTCAGGGCGGATATGGGCGAGGGGTACTGGCGAGGGGTAATGGTAAATGTTCGTTTGGACGAGTGCATGGGCGGTTTTATCAAGGGACAATTCGCCGGATAAAAATTCGGTTTTTCTGTGGGCAAGAAATTGGTCATATCTAGATTCCCTCCTGCATAAGATCAAGGAAGAAAGTGCTTGCTGGGGGGAGAGTAATGAAAAGAAAAAGCAGTTTTTTTGTTATTGAAGCCCGACGATTGGTTCCGCTAGTATTTTTACTGGTCTTGCTG
>CAYQQF010000129.1:0-5892 GCA_964419485.1 uncultured Dethiobacter sp. | reverse complement strand
TCTCTTTCTGCCGACAGTTCTCCTGCTTGCTTCTACGGGACCATATTTTCCCACCTGTTCTTAACAGACTTAACCATTCTTTAATATGTATAACGTAATTAATCTAAAAAGGTTGCTGTGTCCAAACTAATTTTCCTTTAAAAAATAAGATTCATTAAGAAGTGCCAGAATACCTCGGACACCGGCTTCTCCACCCAGTTCTGCCGGAACAATAGTAACCTCTTGTGCAGAAGGCCCGATCGTCATCTGTAAAAAATATTTTCGCAGAGGAGCAAAAAAAATCTCTCCTTCGTCGGCAATACCTCCACCCACAATGACCGTATCCGGATTGAAAAGATTAACAGCACTCGCCAGCCCCTGCCCCAGATACCAGGCGGCCAGGTCGATAATCTCCAAAGCACACCGGTCTTCCCGCCGGGCCGCTTCAAAAACATCACTGGCCTGGAGGATGGAACCCTTTACCATCTCTCTTAAAACAGTCATTTTCCCTGTTTGGAGCAGGGCCCGGCCTTCCCTGGCGATAGCAGTCCCGGAGGCCAAAGCCTCCAGACAGCCGCGGTTTCCGCAGCCACAAAAGGGTCCCTCCCGTGGAAGAAGGGGAATATGGCCAATCTCTCCGGCAAAACCACGGGCACCGCGAACCAGCTGTCCTTCTATAATCAGAGCGCCGCCAATACCTGTTCCAACAGTTACCAGGAGAATATTATTTTTCCCTTTTCCCGCGCCATAGACAAATTCACCCCAGGCAGCAGCATTGGCATCGTTTTCCACAATCATGGGAAGGCCTATTAAACGGCTTAGTTTCTGCTTCACAGGATAATTTTCCCAGCCAGGAAGATTGGGAGAGTCAATAATCATTCCTCTTTGCCGGTCGTAATAGCCCGCCATACAAAATCCCAGGGCCTCCACTTCCCCAGGTGAAACCCGGAAAAGCTCGGTTACTCCGGCAACAAGATCCTCAAAAATTCTTTCAGGCCCTTTTTCTGCTCTGGTGGGCAACTTCCTGCTCTGCAGAATCCCGCCATTTTCTCCAGCCAGGGCGAGCAGCATTTTTGTGCCTCCTAAATCCACTCCAACCTTATAGGCCATTTTCCCGTTTCATCTCCTATCCTCTTTACTAAACTAGAATAATCAATTCCAGACATTATTATTTCTACTAAAATATTTTAGACAAATATATTAAATATTTTTAAAAATTTTTAAAAGGGGGGTTGACAGAATTTTCGCACTATGAGATAATATGGTTGCACAGATTCCGAGAGGCTTGAGAGGATACTCCGGCTTGAACGCAGAAAATGTTTTACCCTGACGAGAAAAAATCAGCGGTGGTTTTTAAACGCAGGGAAGTGAAGTGCGCCTCAAGTCGGGCAGCACAGCCGGTGTCGTGAAAAGGATTTTAAGGAAATTTTTCCTGAAACACCGTAAGAAACGACAACGGAAGCTGTATCACAAATGAAAGTTGTCCGCCAAAGGTCTGTTGGAATCTGTGTTTTTCTATGTACCGGAACCGGGTTTCTTCAGCGCTGCAACAACTTCCAGGTTGCGGTAGCGCTCCTGAAAATCCAAACCATAGCCTACAACAAAAACATCAGGTATTTCAAACCCCCGGTAATCCACCGGAACTTCCGCGATTCTCCTTCCGGGAAGATCTAGAAAAGAACAAACCCGGAGGCTCTTGGGATTCCTGGTTTTCAGATTTTTAATCAGATAGTTGAGGGTCAGCCCGGTATCAACAATATCTTCTACCAGTAAAACATGCTTCCGGGCAATATTTATATCCAGATCTTTTGTAATGCGGACAATTCCCAGAGGATAGGAAGTCGCACCGTAACTGGAAATACCGATAAAATCCAGATTAAAAGGAATGCTTAGCCGCCGGCTCAAATCAACTGTAAAATAAACACTTCCTCTCAAGACAGCGACAATAATCAATTCATCAATGTCTGAATAATCTCTGGAGATCTGTTCACCAAGTTCTGCCACCCTCTGATAAATCTGCTCTTTTTTTAACAATATTTCTAGCTGGTGCCCCTCTTCACCTGGCATTTTCAGCATTACTCTCCTTTCTCTTCAATGCCGTATTTCTGCAGCAACCCCCTGTAGTCACGACCGTAGATGATTTTGAGCCTAATCTGGGGGTAAATCTCCTTTAAGCGCCGTGCCTTTTTATTCTTTCTCCAGACCAGTTTCTGCTTCTGCGTAGTCAGCTCCACATAGAGGTCCTGTTCCGGAAGATAAAAATCCGGTGAAAAGGCTACAGTAATATTCCCCTCGCTATCCCACTCCAGAGGAAATGTCTTCGGCTCATAAAGCCATTTTATCTGATAAAAATCCAGCATCCTGGCAAACTCTTCCTCACTGTGGTGGGCGAAAGAAGGCGCATTTCCCGTAGCATCCTGAACCTGGCTGATCAACAGTCCCTGTTCCTGTAACGAATCATCCAGCGATAAAGCAGGAGAATCACCCATTTTCCCCTTACTCCGGGCGGCATTAACCACTAAATCGACGGCCTCTTCCAATCCCAAAAGCCCTGTATTAACCACCAGGTGATAAAGGTCCAGGTCCAGCCAGTTATACCCGAAAATCTGCCGCAGGTATTCCTGGCGGTCCTGATCCTGTTCCTCAATGAGACGCGCTGCGACAGCCTCATCCAGACCATAAGATTTGCACACCGAATCCAGCCGGCACTTCAAAGGAGCAATAACCTTGACATGCAGGGCCGGCAAAAATTCTTTAAATAAGACCTGCCCCCCTCTTCCCAGGAGAACGAGGTTCTCCCGCATAGCCAGTTCATAAATAAAATTGTGCATTGTCTCCAGGTAATGCCGCCGCTTCTCCTCAGCTTTTCGGAAGCCGGCATGATCAATGTTACGAAAATTTTTTTCATCGAACTGTTCGAAATCATCCTCGACCCCGTACGATTGTAAATTTTCGACCATCATTTTTTTATTAACCAGAAGGTAACCCATTTTATCGGCCACCAGCCTGGCCAGGGCTTCTCCTCCACTGCCAAATTGTCGGGATATGGTAATAATGGCCATTGCTCCTCCTGAAAACAGATATTTTTTCCTCTTATGGCAATTATAACATAAAAGAAAAAACAACAAAGTTTTCATTAAAATTATTTTTATTAAAAATTAAATATTTTTTGAAAATATCTTGACATTTTTTTGTACATAAGTTAAAATAGATTTGTCAGCAGGTTCCGAGAAGTCCTAAGGTTAATCCTGAAGCTTTTTTCTTCGGATCTGAGGGCGACGGAAAGGTTGAGGCAGGAGAGCGGGATAAATTCCAGTTCTGAAGCGGAGACCATGAAAGGTCGTCCAAAAGGTTGCCGGTTTCGAAAATAAGGGACAATAAATGCATTACCATGATGTGTCCGTGAAAGTAGAACCGGGCGAGGAGGAAAAAGGGGAAAAGCCGAGGAAGATTTGTTGGGGCCTGCTTTTTTATTTCTCAAGTTCACTTTAGTGAAACAGGCCAGACAGGAGCCATTTTTTCCTTGACATCGCGAAAAAAAGCCTCAATATCGGGAATAATTATTTTTTCCCCTTTCTCTATGATAGCTCTTGACTGGCTGATATTGATGGATTCTATATTATGCCGTATGTAAATCTGCCTTTGAAAGCGTATCGCCAGAGCCCGGGCATCAACAGGTTCATCCTCCGCAAACTGCTTAAATTTTTCAAAGCTCTTCTCCAAAGGAGCTTTTTCAATTTTAAGAACAGGGGAAAGGTCTCGTATTAAAGAGGTAATCAGGCCGGTATTGGAAAACGCCCTCCGCAGCTTGGAAATCAGCTCCGGCCTGCGCCTGTTAAGATAGAGTTCTACACCCATTTCAATAAAATTATGAGCTTTCCACCATCCATCATTTAAAGAGAGGTTGCAGGCTTCAACAACAGCATCTACCAGGGGCCTGGCCTTTTCAAAGCAGTAACCTTTTTCAAAAGTCCCAAATTTTTCATCGCTGTAATAATCCAGTCCTCGCGGCTCGATCCCGTGACTGATCACACCCAAGGAAAAAAGGACTCTTTCCTCTCCGCCCTTGTGAATATGATGCCAGATCTTTTCCCCAAGGGAATGGCTTGTTTCCCAGTCCAATCCGCTCAATAAGACCAAATCAGGGAAAATACTGCCCAGAATAGCCGCATCGTCCAGCCGTTCCAAAGATAATTCCATAAAATAAAGATGTGCAAGTGGGTACACTTTAACACCGTCTTAAAAATTTTTTTTGTGGTGAATATTTCTAAAGCAAACGGGCCATAATACTATTAACAGCCGAGGATAGTAAATCTCCTGCGCAATGCAGGGAATAGCCTTTTAAAAGGTTAGATTTTTAAAATTCCTCGGCTGTTCTTTTACTGCTCAAGCAGGCAAAATCTCTGCAGCCAGAGCTTCAAAAGCCGGCAAAGAACCCTCTATAGTCTTCAGGCTGACACAGTAAGCAAGCCGAAAATATCCGGGCCAGCCAAAACCCTTTCCAGGTACCAGTAGCAGATTATATTTCTGAGCAATACCGGCAAACTCCACATCATCAGGAATCAATGCTTTGGGAAACAGGTAAAAAGCCCCTTCCGGTTTGATGCAAGAAAAACCCAGTTTGACAAGATGATTATAAAGAAGGTCACGTTTTTCACGATACCGGTCCACCTCCGCAGCCTCGCCCAATGAACCGGCGACAGCCTTCTGGATCATGGCAGGAGCATTAACAAAGCCCAGGATGCGATTACAAAAGATCAGACCATCCATAATTTGTTTGCAGTCTTGCATGGCAGGGTTTACCGCAATAAAGCCGATTCTCTCTCCCGGAAGGGACAGAGATTTACTGAAAGAGTTGATTACAAAAGAATTTTGAAATACTTGTAAAACCTGTGGAAGGACAATGCCGTCGTACACAAGCTTGTTGTAGGGTTCGTCCGAAAGAACATAGATCGTGCTGCCGTACTCTTTCTCCTTGGCTGTCAAGAGATCGGCCATGCGCTGCAGCGATTGCTCACTGTAAACAACGCCGGTAGGATTGTTGGGCGAATTGATAATCACTGCCCTGGTCCGGGGTGTAATATGTGCGGCTATTTCTTGCGGGTCCGGCTGAAAAGTTTCAGGAGAAGTATTGACAACAACCGGCATACCTCCGTGGTTATCTATATAAAATAGATATTCCACAAAGTAAGGAGCCAGAACAATTACTTCATCGCCCGGGTTGAGGATAGCCTTCAACACCACATTAAGCCCGCCTGCAGCTCCACAAGTCATGACAATATGTTCCGGTGCAAGGGGAACTCCCGACTCCCTCTGAAGCTGTCCGGCAACTGCCTCCCTTACATCCATAAAGCCGGCGTTGTTCATATAACGGTGTATTCCCGGCACATCGCCCATAACCAGTCTTTTTAAGGCCTCCTTAACCGACTCTGGAGGCTCCGTATCAGGGTTTCCCAAAGAAAAGTCAAATACATTATCATTCCCATGGACAGCTCTTAACTTTTCACCTGCTTCAAACATAGCCCTGATCCAGGAAGAACGGTTGAGATTGGCGGCAATTTTCTCTGCTAACATGCTTTGTCTCCTCCTTTAAAAAAAATAAGGCCAAGATGGCCGTAAATTTACTCCCTTGGCTTCATAGTTGGGAAGAGAATTACGTCACGGATAGAAGGAGAGTCGGTTAGAATCATAACCAGTCTGTCGACTCCGATCCCCAGCCCTCCCGTAGGCGGCATCCCGTACTCCAGTGCGGCGATAAAATCTTCATCCATCATATGTGCTTCATCGTCACCCGAAATTCGCCGGGATACCTGCAGTTCAAAGCGTTCCCGCTGGTCCAGCGGATCGTTAAGCTCCGTAAAAGCGTTGGCAATTTCTTTTCCGGCCATGAATGCTTCGAAACGATAAGTAAAA
>CAYQQF010000128.1:0-5902 GCA_964419485.1 uncultured Dethiobacter sp. | reverse complement strand
TTTTTCACCCTTTTAATTTCTGTAAGTAAATCCTTTTTCCTTATTTAATTTAATGAACAAGGGATAACAGATTCTCTCTCAATTCTCCTTAAGATCAAGGCGCGAAAAGCCCCAGCCGTTCCATTTCCACAGGGTAACTATCTCCTCTGAAGGGTCGGAGTAACTGCCCTCCACAACTACCAGCTCGTTTTCACCGTCGCCGTTAAGATCAATGAGGGCGGCCCGGTAGTTGGGACGGTCCAGGTTTGAGGACTGCCACACAGGCTTGAAGGTATCCCCTTTTAGCTTAAAGATGAAAAGATGGTTTTTAACGGCAGGATCATCCTCTTCCACCCAAAAGGGCTTAAGGTGACCGAAGCTTCCCTCTTTCCAGACCAGCAGGTTAAGCTCCGGGTTGCTGTCGTTGTTCGCGTCGCCCGCAAAGAAATAATCCACCCACCACTCATCCGGCGACTGCCAGATAATGCGGGAGTCTGCGCATACCGTTATCTTTCCGTCGCGCAAAGTATATTCTTCCGGCCGGCCGTCCCCGTCCAGATCCGCTTCCCGGCTCTGCATCAGCCGGTATTCCTGCAGGGGCATCGGGGCCCGGCTTGCATACTGCTCTCCTGCAACAAAAACCTCTTTTTGGCTGTCCCACACCGGAAGCTCCTCCGGCGCCACAGGGAAAGATGCCTCGCTTTTTTCCGGGAGTCTCAGGCGCGCCTCCCGGAAGACCGCAATGTCATGAATTTCCCCGCTGCCGCTGTGCTGCCGCGGGGCGAGTGCACCGGGACAGCACATAACCCCCGCGGTCAGCAAGAAGGTCAGTACCAGCAGGAAGAGTTTCATGGAGCGATAAAAATTTCGGTCCACTTTGCCGGAGGCGGTGCCTCTTCCAAGTCCAACATCTCGTGCCATTTCCTGTCCGTTAAGCGATCCTCCATGGACCAGGGAAACTCGTAGTGGGAATACACTCCGCCCCGGGCGATTCGAAGGCTTCCGCCAACAGGTACCACGGCGTAGATGTCAAAAATGTGCCCCGTGGCCTCTTCCAGGACAAGACCTTCGGGGTTTGTGGCCACATCGGCCACCAGAGCCGCCGGGTTATCACCAATCGCGGAGCGGTGGTCCACCCCTGTATCCCGCAGGGCTTCCAGCCAAAAATGCTCCAACTGCCCTCCGTAGGAGCGGATCAGGTCATATTCTTCGTCCGTAAGGGGGATATCGGAAAGTTCCTTCTCCGATATTGTCTTTAAAGAGAGGGCGAGCTGCTCCAAACGCTCCAGGCTCTCCCGGTCCCTCTGCTCTAAAAGATCCCGTGACGCAAGCCCCTCCCGTGTCATCTTCACCAGTGCGGCCAGGCGGGCATAGAGATGCGGGTTTGGCTCCACGTAGCCGCGGTCATCCACCCCGGCCGCACCGCCGCCCATTTCCGCGTAAACCTGTTTGGCATAAAGAATGGTATCGTGCTTAAGCTCTGTCCAGCTGGACAAATAAGTAGCTAAGTTTTTCCTGGTCCAGGCCTTGCCGCGCATAAAGGAGGGGTACCCTTCCCCTCTCTCACCGAGCAATGATTCCAGGGTATAAAGCCAGCCCCAGTACAGGTTCTGAGCCCAGTTTTCTTTATCCAGGCCGGCGATATATGCCCGCAGCTTGTTCATATTTTCCGGGTAGCCCTTGTATTCTGTTTCTCCCTCCGCCTCCAGGATGGCGTAAGCTTCCTCAGAGCCCATGGCGGCAGGGATATCCAGGGCCCTGGGCAACATTCTTCTCTCATCCCGGCTGTTTTCCTTTACCTCACGGTAAACCAGCCGCTGAAAGATGGAGGCGTCCAGGGTGAAGCGCTGCCCCATAAAGCGAAAGCCCAATATTTCTCTTTGGCGGTCGGGCTGTATCTCCTCATCAAAGATGGGGATGGAGTTTATAAACGGGGGTTCTAAATCTGCCGCGGCCTCCATAAAGGCCCCCCATTTTTCCCCGCCGGAGGTAATCTCCTCAAGCTCCGCCCCCTCATGGTAGATTTCTTCCAGCAGCTCCTGGTACTGTAAGAAGGACAGATCGTCGCTCTTACCCACAAAAAAACAGGTGGGCTGGTATATTTTATCCCATTTCTTCCCGTTATCACCTTCGGCAAGAGCAAGGGTAATTAAAACTGCGGATTTGGTTTCATCTTCGCTCTTGAGCCGGAAGGTCATTCTCCCGTACCACATCATGGCCTTAAAATAGGACTTCAACACTTCATCGGTATCATAATGGCCCCGGGGAATATACTGGGAGTAATCCTCCAGCAGAACCTCCAGCCCCGCTAAATCTTGCCCCATATTCATGAGGGGAGAGGTTTGGGGTGTGCCGGAGCAGCTTGCAATAAGGGCTAGCTCTTCTTCCACTTCGCTCTTCACCTGTTCGGGTACGGACATTTTCGGGTCCAAAAGCCTTCCCGCCACAGCAAAAAAGCCCAGATTCCTTTTGGCGGCGTTTTCCCAGGCGGTGCCCTTAAGCGCGGCGTACTGCCTTTCGCTGGCGGAAAGCATGGCCTCGGTGAGCTCTTTTAACTCCGGCGCCAGCCTTTCCTTCTCCGTAACCCGCAGCAGGTGGCTAAAAAAGAGGTGGTAGTTATGCAGCATGGAATCGGTTGTAATAAAACTTGGGAGCGGCTCATAGCTGTTCATTTCGTAGAGCATAAAAAATTCCCTGTTTGGGCTGGGAACCACAACAAATCCATTTTCTACCAGCATACGCTCCGCATCCGGAGATAATCTGAACATATCCCTGTTAGTGACATTGCCGAGCCCGGGTTCTACCTCATAGGGCTTAACAGCCGGGGTGAAGTCTGCCGGTTCCTCAGTGTAAGCGGCAAAATCCAGATCCAGAGGCACCGGCGAAAAAACCGTCTCTTCCGTCTGACCTTGCTCCACTTCTTTACCTTGTTCAACTTTGTCGGTTTCCCCACCGCAACCCGCCACAGCAGTAAAAAGAAGCAGCATACAGATTGCCCAGATACAAAACTTTTCTTTCTTTGGCACGAAGCTATTCCCCCTTTATCTTTCTGCTTCTATAAATATTGACTAATTTAAGATGTTAAAGGTTCTCAATGCCGTATAGATAATTAAAAAATGCTCCCCAAAAATCTCCGTCAGTTAAGTATTCGGATGATACATAGGTTCCCAGTGATAAAGAAAGAGAAGATAGCTTAATGAATATTGTTTCGCAAAACCTGCCACATCTCCTGGGTAACCAAACCTAAACGCCAAAGTGCAATGCCGTGCAGGTTGTAGCGCTTGGCAATTCCTATTTTGTCATCCATACTCTCTGCTGTTTCATAAGGAGCACAAATGCCGAGTACCAGCTGTTCGGAGGGGATAGCTTTACAGGCCATTTCTACGGCTTGTGCTACAAGGCTTACTGGCTCCGGTTTGGGTCCGTAATCATAGGCCATGATGATTATCCGGTCAGCAATCTCGCCCAAGGCCTTATAGTCATAGCCTTTATAAACACTGTTTGAAGGATGAATGGTAAGCGTCAGGCTTTTATTGGCTGGTTTTAATTGAACAGAGAGCAAGCGGACAAAGTCGGTTAACAGCTGCCTTGCAACGAGTAAGTTCTCTCCGTCTATTGTCAATCCATATTCTTCTAAATCCAGGTTGACACCTTCATAAAGATCCGCCTCCTCCATGATTTCCTTGACTAATCGGGCAGAAGCGGTTTTCCTTGTAAGCAGGGAAGAAAGAATTCCGTTTCTGTCGGTTATGTAGATGGCCATCTCCGTTTTCAGGTTATACTCTTCGGCAGCTTCCAGTACATTTTCCCAATCGACGGGACGCTGCCAGCCTGTCCAACTTCGGGTAAGCAGGTTCCCCTGCTCATCAGAGCTGTACCAGCCCAGAGCCAGCTCATCAGTCACATCGGTATTACCTGTGCTTGTTTCGGGATATGCCTTCCTGAAAAGGTTTGTCCAGCTGCTGGTTGCGCTGTCACCCAGAGCATAAAAACCAATCACGGTCATTTCCTTAGGGCCGGACATGATTTCAACTCTGTATGTATCTGGATCCCATAACACATCACAATTAAATGCTTCACTAAAAAAGCGCAGTGGGATTAATGTTCTTCCGTCTAGAATTACCGGAGGGACATCCAGGGAGATGGCTGCTCCATTTTTAGAAGCGTTTTTGCTGCCAATCTGTAATATAACCCGGGTTATACCGTCTGTTGCTTCCACTGTTTGTGCAGCGCCGTCCCAATTTACGCTTATGTTTAATGCTTCTGCTATAGCACGGAAGGGGACTAAGGTTCTTCCGTTCTGTATTACAGGCTGTACATCAAAAGAAACCGGGAGATTGTCGATCAAAACCAGGGTTTCCCTTGCTTGTTCCTGGGCAAGAACAGGTGGCAAGAAAAAACTAAATGTCAGTATTATCAGTGTCAATAAAGTAACTAAAACGTATTTCATGAGCAACTTTCCTTTCGACCATGAGCACTAAAGCCAATAAGCTGACAACCACTTTCTTCATCATCATTTCTCCTTTGCCTGGCTTTGTAAAAAAAATGATTAGAATCCGTTCTATAAATATGGACTGATAAAAATGTAAAAGGTTCTCAATTATTCAATCTTTGTCGGATTACTTGACACATTTGTCTAATGGTGTTAGACTATTGCTGTCTAATGACATTAGACAGGAGGTGCATGTTTATGAAAAAGTATCAATTGGGTGAAATGGAACAGAAATTTGCCGATATGATCTGGAAACATGAGCCAGTTACTTCCCGGAAACTCACTGAGCTATGTGGCCGGGAATTTAACTGGAAACGGACAACAACTTACACAATGCTTAGACGTCTTTGCGACAGGGAAATATTCAAAAATAGGAATGGAATGGTCATTTCGTTGATGTCGAGGGATGAATTTTTTTTGTTACAGGGAGAGAGGTTTCTGGAGGAATCCTTTGAAGGTTCGCTGCCGAGGTTTATTGCGGCCTTTACGAGCCGTAAAAAGCTAAGCGAGAGGGAAGTCCAGGAGATACAGCGTTTGATAGACGGGCACAGGGAGGATTAGATATGTTGGAAAAGCTTTTTTTACAGGTTTTCAATATGAGTTACACCGGAGGCATAGTCATACTGTTTGTGCTGGCAGCAAGAATTTTTTTAAAGAAAGCCCCGACAATTTTTTCTTATTCCATATGGTCTGTGGCATTGCTCAGACTTATATTTCCGTTTTCCTTTGAAAGCATGCTGAGCCTTATTCCTGTTAACCCTGAGCCTGTTTCAAATGATATCCTATATAACCATGTTCCGCAGGTTAATACAGGAATATCAGGCGTTGATTATCTTGCCAACTCATCTCTTTCGGCGGGAACCATACATGGGAGTGTAAACCCAATGCAAATTTGGGTTTCTCTAGGTGCAATACTGTGGGTTGTTGGGATTTTGGCGCTTTTAATTTACAGTCTGGTATCGCTCTTCAGATTAAAAAGAAAACTGAAAAATTCCGTATTCGACAGGGACAATATCTATCTTTTGTCCGGGATAAACACTCCCTTTGTGCTTGGCATTATCCGCCCCAGAATTTATCTGCCAATGTCATTATCCAAATCAGAAAAGGATTACATATTATTGCATGAGCAAACACATATCAGGAGATTTGACCATGTGTTCAGAATTATTGGCTACTTGACTTTGTGTATTCATTGGTTTAATCCTATGGTATGGATAGCTTTTTTTGTCAGCGGTAAGGATATGGAAATGTCCTGCGATGAGTCGGTTCTGAGAAAACTGGGCGACGGTGTAAAAAAAGAGTATTCATCAACTCTTTTATCACTAACCACAGGAAGAAGGACGTTAAAAGCGACTCCCCTAGCCTTCGGCGAAGGTAATACCAAAGGCCGGATCAGAAATGTAATGAATTACAAAAAGCCAACGTTCTGGG
>CAYQQF010000127.1:0-5950 GCA_964419485.1 uncultured Dethiobacter sp. | reverse complement strand
TGCGACGGGCCGTTTTTTCGCCAGAAAAGGACGGCTGTTATCGGGGGAGGTGATGCCGCGGTAGAAGAAGCTCTCTATCTTTCCAGGTTTGCTGCGGAGGTTCAGCTTATCCATCGAAGGGATAAGCTGAGAGCCAACCCATACCTGCAGAATAAATTGGCCGAAAATCCAAAGATCAAATTTTGGGGCGATACGCTAGTCAAGGAGTTCAAGGGAAATCAGAAACTGGAAAAAATTGTTTTGCAAAATGTACGTGATGATTCCATCTCAGAAGCCAGTGTGGACGGAGCTTTTCTATATATCGGCAGAATTCCCAACAGCGGGATTATTAGTGGTGTAGAAAAGGATGGTCAGGGTTATATTATAACCAGTGAAGAGATGGAAACGTCAATACCAGGTGTCTTTGCGGCCGGCGATATACGCCGCAAGTTTCTCCGCCAGGTAATCACAGCTGCATCGGACGGGGCTATTGCTGCAACCATGGCTCTTAAGTACCTGGGCGGTTAACCACCTGCTATCTCGGAGAAAATACGGATAATATGGCTGGATAGAAATTGTAAAAAAGGAGGTGTCTCCTGGTTTGTACCAGGAAAAGTATGAGCGGAAAACCTGTTGAAATCAGAGAGGGACAATTCCCGGATGAGGTTTTAAATGTCGCTTCACCTGTTCTGGTAGATTTTTGGGCCTCCTGGTGCGGCCCGTGCCGCATGGTAGCTCCTGTTCTGGAGGAAGTTGCCAGAGACTATGAGGGGAAATTAAAAGTCGTTAAAGTAAACGTGGATGAAAATACTGAGACGGCCTCGCGTTATGGAATTATGAGTATTCCCACGATGATGCTTTTTAAAAATGGAGAGCCGGTGGAAACGATTATTGGTTTTCGTAAGAAAGAAGAGCTCAGCAACATTATTGATAAAAACCTGTGATAAGACATAAGAATCCTTTATTATCTTTTCTTGAGACAAAAGTCAGCAAGTTATACATACGCCCCTTTGCCGTTAATGAGGTAAAGGGGCTTTTATTAGAAATTATCTATTGTTTTAAGCATTTTATCGTGCTCGGCGATTTTTTTTGTTTTGCAAATGGCCATTAAATAAAATATTGATTTTTTTCCCTTGTTCATTTTCTATTCTAACTACAATTTCTTTGATACTTTTAACCTCATTTTCCAGCCCGGCACCTTTTGTCTCTAAGCTTTCAAAGTTAGCGGTTAACAGTTCTGTTTGTGCAGCAATTATTTCTATCGATTTTCTGTTTTGTAATTGACCTTCTTTTAAATCTTTTAATTCTGAAGAAATTTCGGTCATAAACTCCAAAATTTTGTCATCATCCATGGTAACACTTCCTAAAAGAAATATTTAAATCTTTATTTAACTTTCAATAAGAAATTGAGAAATCCTTTCTATAATTTTATCCGTATACCAGTTTTGTTTTACCGGGATAATAAAGTAAAGGGGGATTTTATTTTGCGCGCGATGTGGAAGGGTTCTGTTAGTTTTGGTCTGGTAAATATACCTGTCCGTCTTTTTGCCGCTACAGAGAGCAAGGGGCTGAAATTCAGGCATTTGCATCTACCCTGTCATTCTCCGGTAGAATACCGTAAAACATGTCCCGCCTGCGGAAATGAGGTGCCCTGGGAGGAACTGGTCAAAGGATTTGAATATGGAAAAGGGTCTTTTATTATCCTGGAGGAAGAGGATTTTAAGGCTGCTGCCGGTGTAAGTGATCATCTTATCGAAATCCTGGATTTTGTCCGGATGGAAGAGATCGATCCTGTTTATTTCCAAAACAGTTATTATCTTTCTCCTGATGGAGCAGGGCGAAAACCTTATGCCCTGTTACGCAGAGCCATGTCGGAGACGGGCAAGGTTGCCGTGGCCGATATTACTATACGGACGAAAGAAACGCCTGCTGTTGTGCGGGTTTATAAGGATATTCTTGCTCTATCGACCATGTATTTTCCTGATGAAGTGAGGGATACCGGGGAGCTTCCGGACATCCCGGGGGAGGAACTAATTCGTGAACGAGAATTGGAGATGGCCAGAGACCTGATTGAAAACCTGGCAGCCCCTTTTGCCCCGGAGAAATATCATGACACTTACAGGGAAAAACTTTTGGAGATAATTGATGCCAAAATTGAAGGCAAGAAAGTTGCCGTGGCCCCTTCGCCTGAAAGAGAAAAAGTTGTTGACTTACTGGAAGCCCTGCAGGCCAGTGTAGAAAAAGTGCGTGAGAAAAAGGGAAAAGGAAAGGCACATCCGGAGAAAAAAAGCCCGAAGGAAAAGGTAACCACCTCCCGTGGTTAAGTAATGAGTATAACTGGCTTTTAAAATCTACTTTTCGGAAAATCTTTTTTCGAGAAAAAGCCGGCCTTTCTCTACTGTGAGGAAGGACGGCTTTTCATCGCTAAGACCGGGCAGTTTTATTGAAGAGGGTCGTCGGCAGGATGTTCACCCCAATGCGATGCGGGCATCCAGCGCCGCAACCTTGTTTTCATGTGCCAGTAAGGGGTTTATGTCCATTTCCGAAATAGAGGGATTTGCCTGTACAAGTTGTGCCAGGATTGTCAGGCAGATTATTAAAATTTCAGTGTCTACAGCGCCGGCACCTCTGGCGCCGGCCAGAATTTTGCTTACTTTTGTTTCGCCAATCATCTCAGCGAGTTCTTCTTTGCTCAAAGGCGGTATTCTTAAAGAAATGTCATTTAATATTTCGGTAAAGATACCTCCGGAGCCGAAGACGAGCACCGGGCCAAACTGCGGATCTCTTTTGCTCCCCAGCAGCAGTTCGGTTCCCTGATTTAGATATTCCTGAATAATTACCCCCTCAATTTTTGCTTCCGGATGCTTGAGTTTGATTTTACGGAGCATTTCCGTAAATGCTTCTTTGAGTTCCCGGGAGCTTCCGATATTCAGCCATACACCTCCGGCATCCGATTTATGGACGATATCCGGGCTTAATATTTTCATGGAAACCGGATAACCAATTGTTTCCGCAAGCGAAACGGTTTCCTCAATATTTTCAGCCTTTCCCCACCGGGCTACAGGGAAGCCGTAGGCTTCCAGGATCCTGAAGGCGTCATCCTGAGCCAGATTTCCCGCACTTTTGCCGGCGAGAATTTTTTCCACTTCGGCTTGTCCGGCATTAACAGACGGCGATGCCGGGTGATGTTTTCTTGTCTTAATGATGCGGTGATATTTATACAGTGCGGAAAGCGCTCTGACAGCCCGGTCAATGGAGTAGAAATAGGCAACATTATTTTCTTTTTCAAATTTACTGGCATAATCCTGAAAACGCTGGCCATAAGTCCAGGCGACTATGGGCTTTTCCGGGTATTTACGGGCCATTTCCCTGATCAGGTCGGTAGTATCCAGGAAATCACCCTCTTTATCCAGGAATGAACCGGTTATACAAAGTACTGTATCGATCTGCGGGTCTTCCAGAAAAGCTTCCAGTATACGGCGGTAGGCATTGTGATAACCAAAATGCATGGCTGAGAGCCACATATCCGCCGGGTTGCTGAGGTGTGCCGAAGGGGGGAACAGATCGGCAAGGCGGTCTTTTGTAGTGCTGCTCAATTCGGCTATCTCCAGGCCATAGCGGGAACATGCGTCTACGGCGATAATGGCGGCACCGCCGGATATGGAGACGACACCTGCCCGGTTTCCCTTGATGTTGTTAAAGGTGCTGAAAATTTTATTAAGGTCGTTCATTTCCTCAACATCCCCGACGCGAAGGAGACCGCATTGTTTGAAGGCTGCGTCAAAAATCCTGTCTTCGCCGGACAAAGCGCCGGTATGTGAACTGGCGACTTTGGAACCGTCGGGGCTGCCTCCCGTTTTGTAAATAATTACCGGTTTCAGCGCTACGGCATCTCTGGCCGCCTGCATGAATTTTGGTCCGTCTCGCAGGCTTTCCATATGTAGGTTTATTACCTTAAGGCGGGGGTCCCGCACAATATGACCCAACAAATCAGAAAATTCGATATCTGTTGTATTGCCGGTATCAATTAACAGGCCTGTCCCGCTGATTATCTGCGGTGCCCCAACAACAAAAACTCCCGATTGACAGAGAATTCCTGTTGCCGCAACGGGATTTATGAACCGTATGAAGGAGGTGCAGAAGCGGTTAAAGTTATTTACTACTCCCAGCGTATTGGGCCCTAAGATTCGAATTCCGTATTTTTCAGCTGCTTTGAGGAGTTCTTTCTGCATTAACTTGCCCGGTTCATCACCATCAAAAAAACCCTGAGCAACAATAATCACAAGCTTAACCTTTTTTTGGCCGCATTGTTCAAAAAGCTCCGGCACCGCGTCACGGGGTGCGCAAATTACTGCTAGATCGGGTATTTCCGGTACATCCAGCAGCGAAGTATAGGCACGGTGACCCAGTATCGTTCCTCCTTTTGGGTTGGTCGGATAAATCCTTCCCTTGTAACCCCATTCGAGCAGGACTTCCAATGGATTGTTGCTTCCTTTGCCCTGACGGCTGGTCACGCCGACCAGCGCTACGGATTGGGGATCTGTTAACTTTTTATAACCGCTATCCGGCAGCATTTAATATGACCTCCATGTGTTTATTGAATGATGTTTCATTCCCTGTAAAGTTTAATTCTGCAGCAATTATAGCAATTTTCTGTTACAAAGGTCAACTGCATAAATTGTCGCAAATCAGGAATAGCTGCATACTGATCCTTTTTTATCGGGATAATAGGGTTAAGGAGAGTTGATAATAGGGTCGAGGGGAGTTAATTTTGCAAGCAATGCAAAACTTTTTTGATAAAAAAATTGTCCCCATGGAGCCGCGTGCCTCTGAAAGTTTGCTCGAGGGAACGTCTTATATTTATCAGGTTAAGTGGGACGGGATAAGGCTTCTAGCCTACTGGGACGGGATACAGCTGCTGCTCCGGGGGAGAAGCCTGAGAAATAAAACGGCATCTTATCCGGAGCTGGCCCTGCTTCCCGAGCTGGTAAAAGGACATAGCTTTCTTTTTGACGGGGAACTGATCTCTTTAAAGGAAGGAAAACCATGTTTTTTTACCCTTATGCAGCGTGAAAACAGGGCTTTCCGACAAAAGGAGGCCCCTGCATTTCGTATTCCTGTTTACTATATGGTCTTTGATCTTCTGCTGTGGAACGGGTCCTGGTTGCTGGAAAAGCCCTGGGAAGACCGGCAGGAGATGCTGCAGGGTTCTCTGGAAAAACACGAGCTCGTCCATCTGACGGAAAATTATTCGGATGGAAGAAATTTGCTGGAAGCGGTCGCCGAGAAAGGGATGGAAGGAGTAGTCGCCAAGAAAAAAGGGAGCCCTTATATTCCGGGTCCCCGCAAAACCAGTTACTGGATTAAAACTAAACTGCAGCAGACCCTGGAAGCTGTGGTGGGAGGGATATATCTGAAAGGGGAAAAACCTGTTTCCTTACTTCTGGGGGTGGATGATGGTAAATCCCCTGGCAGCGGGTCAAAAAAAAATCTGTTTATCGGAAGTGTCAGCAGCGGTCTGACAGAAACGGAACTTTACTCCTGGCTTCAATGGGGAACGGAAAATTCTTTACCTTTTTCCCCGTTTCTAAATCCTCCTCCTCCTTCACCGGAAAGAACAATCTTGTGGGTAGAACCTCTGCGACGGGTGCAGGTGCTTTTCAGCGAATGGACACCAGGCTTGAAACTGCGTTCCCCGCGGATAAATCAGCGGACTACATCATAAGGAGCAACGGCATGTGACTGCTTTGATGGAAATAAGCGGGAAAAAAGTAATCCTCACCAATTTAAATAAAGAACTTTGGCCGGAAGAAGGGATTACCAAGTACCACCTGATCAAATACTACCTGGAAGTATCTCCCTATTTGCTGCCGCATTTAAAAGATCGTTCCTGGTTTTTCAACGTTTTCCGGGAGGCATCCGCAAGCCCGGTTTTTTCCAGAAGAATATTCCTGCGGGAGCACCTTCCTGG
>CAYQQF010000126.1:0-6018 GCA_964419485.1 uncultured Dethiobacter sp. | reverse complement strand
GGACGGCAGTATCGCCTATTCAATGCCTGTTTATTCAAAAGCAGCGTTGATTCTGGCTCTGAAGATCGTGCAGGGACATGATGTCCCGGATGAGGTCTTCTCTCCGCTGCTCCTGGTGAGTAAAGAAAATGTTGCCGAATTTGCAGAATGGGAATAAAGGATTTATATGCTGGAGATTAAAAGGGCATTAAAAAAAGTCGCTTTTTCAGAGGGCGCAACGCTATTTGGCGTTGCGCCTGTTGAGCGCTTTGCCAGTGCCCCTTCCGGGCATCATCCAAGGGATTTTCTGAAAAAGGCCAGAAATGTTGTGGTTATAGGGGTTCCCATACTGGAAGGGGCGCTCTATCGGGAGAACATGATGAAAGGATCGGAGGTCGTGCCGGAAGAAGGGCGCCTCGAACTTCTACAAAATTACTTATACTATAGTTCAGGTTTTGAGATTGTTAATACCCGACTTGAACAGATTTCCTTGCGCCTCTCTCTCTTGCTGCAGGAAAAGGGTTATCGGACGCTTTTTTTTACACCGACTTTCGGCAAAAAGTACAATAAATATTATGAGAAGTATAGTTTTGCACCTTTTTCCCATCGTCACGCAGCGGTCCGCGCCGGACTGGGTGAATTCGGATTAAACAACCTGGTCGTCAATCCAAAATACGGACCTCGGGTGCGCTACAACAGCATCATAACGGCAGCAGGACTTCCTGCTACGCCTCTTCTGGGGGAGAAAGCCTGTTTGGGGATCTCTTGCGCAAAATGTCTAGAAGGATGTCAGGGAAAGGCCATCGTTGAGGTAAACATCCCGCTGAAAACTCGCAAGTCTGACAATAATATCGTCTGGCTCGATCCTGTCAGCAAAACGAATCACTCCCTTTGCATAAAAAGCCAGGAAAAATTTTTTTGTCAGGGCCGTTGCCTGGCGGTATGTCCGGTGGGTATGGAGGTTTTAGGATGAGAGAAGATATGGGAAAAAGGCCTGGTTATTCCAAAACATTTTTTGCAGATTCTCTGGTAACTTCCTGTGAAATTTGCAATGGATTATGTGCACTGGATATCCAGCTGAGAGGAAAAGAGGTCGTTAAGGTAAGGGGTCGGGAGAAACATGCGGTGAGCCGGGGATATATCTGTCCCAAAGGCCGGGCTGTTGATGAAATTGTGGGTGCTCCCGACAGGATCAAGACGCCCCTGCTAAAGAAGGACGGAGGTGGATGGCAGGAGGTATCTTCGTCTGAGGCCATAGCATATATCGCGGAAAGGTTTAACTCCATTAAAGCAAAATATGGAGCTGAAGCGCTGGCGGTCCACGTGGGAAGGGCCGGAGTAAATAAGGAGTTTGCAAACTATCTGAAAAGATTCAGCGCTGCTTTCGGCACGCCAAATTTTTCTACGGCGGAGAGCCACTGCCATCTGTCAAAAAAAATGGCCGGAGTGATTACTTACGGAGACCTGCCGGTCCCAGATTTTGCCCACAGTCGCTGTATAGTGCTGTGGGGGAGCAACCCGGCTGCCTCCTGCCCGCTGCTCATGAACGATATCAATCAGGCTCGGAAGAAAGGGGCCAAACTAATAGTAATTGATCCCCGGGAGATCTCACCTGCGAAAAAAGCCGATCTGCACCTGCAGATCCGGCCGGGGACAGATGGTGCCCTGGCATTGGCCATGCTGCACGTTTTAATAAAGGAGAAGCTCTTCGACAAAAAATTTGTCGAGAAATGGACCATTGGATTTACTAAACTGGCCGCCCTGGTTGACGGATTTACCCCCGAAAAGGCGGAATCCATTACTTGGGTGCCGTCAGAAATAATTGTTGAAGCTGCCCGCCTTTATGCCGACAACTCCCCGGCTTGTATCTCCATAGGAATTGCCCTGGAGCTACAGACCAACGGTTTTCAAACCGCCAGAGCCATCTCCATTATGCAGGCCATCTGTGGAAACCTGGATATCGCCGGCGGCGTCCTTTTCGCCCCGGCGGCAAAATTCTCTTCCCTGAAAATGAAGAGAGATGAAACTTTCAGCAAGCCTGCTGTGGGACAGGAGAAGTATCCCCTCTTTTATAAGTATAACGGCAATGCCCAGGCAAATATCTTTGCAAGGGCGGTCCTGGATGAAAAACCTTACCCGCTGAAGGCGGTGCTGGTGGCAGGCAGCAATCCTGTTTTAACTTGGCCGAACGCGGGACGGGTGAAGAAAGCCTTTTCCAGCCTGGAGTTTCTGGTGGTGGCGGAAAATTTTATGACTGAAACAGCAAAACTGGCCGATGTGGTTTTCCCTGTCGGCACCTTTCTAAGCCGGGATGAGTTTTGTGATTTTTCCGGGTTAAAGGGTTTCCCCAGGCTCTCCCTTTCCCCGAAAATTATCGATGAGCCGTTAATGACCGACTGGGAGTTATGCCGCAGTCTTGCTGTGGAAATGGGGCTGGATCAGAACTTCTCGTGGCGGGATGAAGAAGAATCTTTGAATTACAGGTTGGAGCCGCTTGGGATTAATGTGGACACTTTGAGGCAGTCTCTGGATCATGGTTATGAATATAAAAAAACGGAGGGAAAGAAATATTTAAAAGGGGGTTTTCAAACCGAATCAGGTAAGGTGGAAATTTATGCAAAAGAACTAGAACGGTACGGTTACGATCCCTTGCCTGTTTATCACGAACCGGCGGAAAGTCCTGTTTCAACGCCGGAACTGTTCAGCGAATATCCTTTAATATTAACCTCCGGTGCCAGGACTATGCCCTATATGCATTCCCGCTTTCACAATATCCCATCCCTCAGAAGCTTAGAGCCGGAGCCGGAACTGGAAGTGCATCCCCGCACCGCGGGCAACCTTGAAATTGTGGACGGGGAGCATGTGCTGCTGGAGTCTCTCCGGGGCAGGATTAATATTAAAGTCAAAATAACAGAGGATGTCCTGCCGGGAGTAATAGCCATACCCCATGGGTGGGATGAAGCCAATGCAAACGTTTTAACCGATGACGAAGCTCTCGATCCCGTTACAGGCTTCCCCCCGGGCCGCTCCTTTTTGGGCCGAATTGTAAAAAAATAATAACAAAGAGAGGACTTTGCCGGCAAAACGCCGGCAATTTAGTCTGCCGCGTTTGTTACGGTTATTACCATACTCACTTCACCGGAATTCTGTGCCTTCTGAAACATATCTTTTAAGCTTTTCCACACTTGTTCCTCGCTGCCGTGCAAGCGGGTACTGATCGAACCGACCGAATATTCAACACCCCCGTTATTTAACGAGTTAATTGAATTGATAATTGTACTGCTCGCATCGGATGTTTTAAGCGGATAAACCGATACTTCAGCGGTAATCATATTTTGTCACCTCTATTTTTTTTCTTCAATTTCTTAGTAAAAGCGTTTTAATATAATGTGCAAAAAATTAAATTTTATGTTTGATAACGAAACGGAAGAACAGGAATAAGAATAAGTAGAGGTGATATTTATGAGTACACCAAAAATTTGTCTAGACCCCGGCCATGGAGGCAGTGACCCGGGAGCGACAGGCTCCGTTGGATTAAAAGAAAAAAACCTGGTTTTAGATATCTCTTTAAAGCTTCGGGATTATCTTCTTGGCGGCTGGGAGTGTGAAATAAAGCTTACCAGGAAGTCAGATGTATTTATACCCCTTATTGAACGTTCAAGAATAGCCAATGACTGGGGAGCAGATCTGTTCTATTCTATTCATTGCAACGGGCACACAAATACAGACGCTAACGGATGGGAGAGCTTTATCTATCCTTCAGTTTCGGTGCGGACGGAACAGATACAGCGTTCTATCCACCGCAGTGTTTGGAAATATTTAAAAACGCTGCACACTTTTGACCGCGGCTTAAAAAGAGCCAATTTCCAGGTGCTCAGGAATACAGTGATGAGCGCCGTTCTCGGGGAGTATCTCTTTGTTTCCGGCAACATCGACCGTTTGCTCTTAAAAAAGCCGGAAGCTATTGACGGCATGGCAAAAGCCACGGCACAAGGAATTGCCGGGGCACTGAATTTGAAGAAAAAGGCGGAAAACAAGACCGCTATACTCGGAGAATTACAGGCAACAGCCGCTCAAATGCAAAAATGGGCGAAAAGAAAAAACGTCCATCAAAGGTTTAACCGGTGAATTTCTGTTTCAACCGGTGTGAATTGAACTTATTGCTGCCTCACAGATAAGAACATCTTCTTCAGGAGTTCCGCCGCTTATTCCGACTCCACCGGTCACCTTGCTGCCGTCCATTACCGGCAGGCCGCCGGGGATAGTGGTTAACCTGTCATTCCAGTTTTGTCTGCTAAAACCGGCGTCCGGCCGAGACGGATCTCCGAACCTACCGATATCTTTACTGGGCATTTTGAAGGCTGCTGCGGTCCATGCCTTGTCTCTGGCCAGATCAGCGGTTGGAATCAGAGCATCGTCCATCCGGTAGAGGGCGACCAGGAATCCTTTGTTATCAACTACTGCCACACTGCACAGCACGTTTATTTCAAGGGCTTGCTTGATTGCAGCTTTTATTATCTTCTTGGCGATCTCCAGATCCATAACCATAATTCCTCCTTTGCAATAAAAAGTTCTAGTCAACTTCCTCGTATACAGCAGCATAACCTGCCTGGACAACCGTAGTATCGCTGATCTCGCCTACGCCATCCGGGACGCCGCTGCAGCCGATTCCTCCGATTACCTTCATTTCATCATCTCTGATCGGAATGCCGCCTGGAATGAAAAGAAGACGTTGCTTGGCCTGGGTTAACAGGCCCAGGCCGCCGCTTCCAATGATCGGGCCCATTGTGCGGTAATCGATCATCCTGGCCAGCCTCAGGGTAGGCCCTCCTATATAAGCCGCCGAAAAGGCTTTATTAATGGCAATATCGGCAGTCATGGGGGTGGCCCCCTCCATCCTGTGAAACGCTATAACCGTTCCCGATCCATCTACAACAGCGATGCTGCAGGGATAACCGGCCAGGCCGGCCCATCTTTCAGCAGCTTCAAGGATTTTTTCGGCTATTCCTAAAGTCACTTCTTTCATTATATAACCCTCCTCCGCTTACTTTTGATCATTATTGGGGAAGATTGTCGGCAGCTACCACGTCTGCGCCGGTTTCTAAAAAATTTGCTATAATTACTTCACCGATCTTTACAGGAGGTTTAACCTTTACTTTTGCCAGAACAGACATACCCGGTTTTAACTTATTTTTTACAACAGGTTTACTGGTCTTAACCGGCAGCAGGTGCCGCTTGCTGTTTTCTGTGCGAACGGTAGCCGTCAGCACTCTGACGGGATTCAAATATTCCTCCAGGGCATAAGCTTTGCCTTCTTTGCAGGAATTACCGGCCACTTTGCTTACTTCCCCATTATCGTTTAAGGTCAATGTTATCTCGCATCCCAGGGGACAACCCACGCAAATTATCATTTTCTCGCCCGGCATTCTCTTTAACCTCCCTTTACTTCGCAGTCTACAACTATTTCTTTTTTCCCGTACTTTTTCAATTCGACGGCAGAAACATCCAGCTTCACCATAGAACTGGGCTTAACCCCCATTATGGTCTTACTCGTCATAATATTTCCGACTTTTATTTTAACGTTTCTTTCAGGTTCTTTTACCCGCAAGTAAAGGGTTGCATCATTTTCCCCACTGATGATCTGCGGTAAAACATATTTTATGTTCCTGCCAGGTTTTAGAGTTATCTTTTCCTCCGGGATTTTTCCCCCTTGAGCAAATTTCGCTGCGTTTTCTCCTGCCACTTCGCTTTCCCAGGAAACATTATCTACCAGGTCGTGAACGTGAAGTACATTTCCCCCGGCAAATATACCGGGGATGTTGGTTTGTCTCATCTCATTCACCACGGCGCCTCCGGTTAGCGGGTCCAATTTAACTCCGGCCAGGGTCGAAAGTTCATTTTCCGGGATAAGTCCGACGGATAAAAGAAGAGTATCGCATTCTATCTCTCTTTCTGTCCCGGCAGCAGGCCTTTGGTTGGCATCCAATGCGGCAATCGTTACCGCTTCTATTCTTTCCTCGCCGTGTATCTGAGTAACGG
>CAYQQF010000125.1:0-6021 GCA_964419485.1 uncultured Dethiobacter sp. | reverse complement strand
GTTGATGTAATCGTAAGTGCCGGCGGGGAAACATTTATCGCCTATAAATTGGATCCAAAAGGCCGCATCATCAACGTATTTACCGGAAATAAATGTGCTTCCGGGACAGGTGATTTTTTTTTGCAGCAGATTAAAAGGATGGATCTCCAATTGGAAGAAGCATCCAATTGTGCCTGGCTGGATAATCCTTATCAGGTAGCGGGCCGATGTTCCGTTTTTTGTAAAAGTGATTGTACGCATGCTTTAAATAAAGGCAGGCCCAAGGAACAGGTAGTGGCAGGGCTCAGCCGCATGCTGGCCGCAAAAATCCTGGAAATATTGGAAAAGACGGAGTATAAAAAAGTCATGCTGGTGGGCGGCGTTTCCGCAAACCGGGCCGTAGTCGGCTTTTTGCGCAAAGAAATTCCCGAATTATATATACCGCCCGAGGCTGGATATTTTGAAGCGCTGGGCGCTGCTCTGTGGGCACAGGAAGCCCAAACAAAACCGCTGACTCTGCTGGAGGAATTATTGGGACAGGCAGGGACTTCGTTTGCAATTTTGCCCGATTTAAACGATTTTCTTTCCATGGTTACTTATAAAGAAGCACACCGAAGGGAAGTCAAAGCAGGGGATAAATGCATTTTGGGATTGGACGTGGGTTCCACGACAACAAAAGCCGTGCTCATGCGCAGCGGGGATCAGGCCGTTTTGGCCGCTTGTTATCTGCGGACCAACGGGGATCCGGTGGGTGCGGCCAGAAACTGTTATGAAGAGATCAACCAGGCCCTAAAAAAGCAAAAAGTAAAAATTATTGGTTTGGGAGTAACGGGATCGGGCCGGCAGATTGCCGCATTGCATGCCGGGTCCGAAGCAGTGATTAATGAAATAATTGCCCATGCCACGGCAGCTGTATATTTTGATGCGGAGGTTGATACGATTTTTGAGATTGGGGGACAGGATGCCAAATACACTTACCTCACCAGTGGTGTGGCTTCCGACTATGCCATGAATGAGGCCTGTTCAGCGGGAACAGGCTCTTTTTTGGAAGAGGCGGCGGGGGAATCTTTCTCCATCCGCACGCAGGAGCTGGGCGACATTGCCTTAACAAGCAAAAGGCCGCTTAATTTCAATGACCAGTGTGCCGCCTTTATCGGCAGTGATATAAAGAGCGCCATCCAGGAAGGGGCTGCTGCCGGTGATGTGGCGGCAGGTTTAGTGTATTCCGTCTGTCAAAATTATCTCAACCGGGTCAAAGGGAACCGCGCCGTGGGGCGACGGGTCTTTATGCAGGGAGGCGTCTGCTACAATAAGGCTGTGCCCCTGGCCATGGCAGGGCTGCTGGGCAAGGAGATCGTTGTTCCGCCGGAACCCGGCTTAATGGGTGCCTTCGGTGTTGCTCTGGAAGTGAAGAACAGAGTGGAGCTGGGGCTGCTGGAACCCATGGAGTTCAACCTGGGAGAACTGGCGGCGCGGGAACTGCAATATTTGGAACCTTTCACCTGCCATGGAGGCAAGGAACAATGTGACCGGAAGTGTACCATCAGCAGGTTTTTAATTGGAGAAAAAATTTATCCGTTTGGCGGCAGCTGCAACAGGTATGTTAACTTGATCCGGGACAAGGAAAATTTTCCCGCAAATTCCGTGGATTTTGTCAGGCAGAGGGAGAAATTATTAACTGAAAAATATACTGCCGCGGGAAAAGAGGGGTTTTTATCTGCCGGCGATAAAAAAACAGTTGCCATCAATTATTCACTAATGACGCACACTCTTTTCCCTCTGTATTATGGTTTTTTTGACGCTCTGGGCTTTCAGGTGCTGCTCGGCAAAGAGGTTGACCAGCAGGGGATGAAGAGAAGAGGGGCTGAATTTTGCTATCCGGTGGAGCTCGCCCACGGCACTCTGCAGGGCCTGATTAAAACCGGCGCCCGCACATATTTTCTGCCGTTCGTCAAAGCTCTGCCCAGGGCAAAATTTGCGCAGACCAGTGTGAGCTGCCCCATGGTTCAATCGGAACAGTTCTATCTGCAAGCCACTTTCCATGAACTGGCAGGCCGGGTTCTCAGCCCTGTTCTTGACTTTTCACAGGGTTATGCTTCACCGTTGCCTGCTTTTATCAAGATGGCCGGCATGCTCGGGGTAGAAAAAAGTGAGGCTGAGAAAGCATTTTACAAAGGCATTGCCGACCAGGAATCCTTTTTAGAGCAGTGCAAAAAAATGGGCAAAGATTTTTTGCACGATTTAGAGGAACAACCGGAAAAGATCGCCATCGTGCTTTTTGGCAGACCCTATAACGCCTTTACCTCACTGGCCAATATGGGAATCCCGCAGAAATTTGTTTCCAGAGGCTACAGTATTATTCCCCATGAATTCCTGCCGTTTAGCGGTGAGCAGCCGGAGGATTATATGTACTGGGCTACCGGTCAATCGATTCTGCTTGCTGCCAAATTTGTCAGCAAGCATCCCCGTATATTCCCCGTTTATATTACAAATTTCAGCTGCGGACCGGATTCTTTTTTAGTCGGTTATTTTCGCAAAATTATGGGCAACAAGCCGTCGCTGACCCTGGAACTGGATAGCCATACCGCGGATGCGGGGCTGGATACGCGCATTGAAGCTTTCCTGGATGTGGTGACAAGCTACCTTAAAAATAGCCACAGCAAAGAAAGGGAAGAAACCGGCTTCAGGGCGGCTGAAGTGCTCAGCAATGATGAAAAGACCCGGGTAATAGATTCAAAAGGAGAAAGATACGAGCTGACTGATCCAAAGGTGCATGTCCTAATACCTTCCATGGGTGATTTTGCCTCACAGTTGCTGGCTGCTGTCTTAAGGCGCGTGGGTATCAATGCAAGCCATGTATCTGCACCGGCAACCAGGGAATTATATACCGGTAGAGGACTATCCTCCTGCAAAGAGTGCCTTCCCCTGACGTTGACCGTGGGCAGCCTGATAAACTATTTAGAGCAGAGAGGGGAAAAGGACGAAATTCTGGTATATTTTATGCCCAAAACCTCCGGCCCCTGTCGCTTTGGCCAGTATCATGCCTTTATGAATAATCTAATTGAAAAAATGCAGCTTAAGGATGTAGCCATATTGTCCCTGGCCAGTGAAAACAGCTATGCAGGTTTTGGAACGAAAATTTCGTTGCGGTTATGGCAGGCATTAGTTATCAGTGATGTCATGGGAGATATCTACAGTGCCGTCTTGACCCTTGCCAGAGATAAAGAAAAGGCGCTTCAAACCTATGCCGTTGTGTGCAAAAAGATCCGGCGGAGTGTGGAAAAGGATGACTGGAAGGGAGTTAAAGGCGTCCTGAGGGAGGCGGCCGGCACCTTGCGAACCATTGAAAAAGCGCAGGAATTAAACGAGGTGCCCATTGTTTCACTCATCGGAGAAATATATGTGCGCAGGGACGGCTTTTCCAGGCAATACCTTGTGGAAAGGCTCGCCCGGGAAGGCATCATGGTAAGAACCGCACCAGTGATCGAATGGCTGCATTACTGTGATTACAATATCATCAATAAAATTAACGAAGCCCCTCTTAAAAACAGAATGAAGACGCAACTGATTCAACAGGTAAAACGTTTTTATGAAAGAGAAATCAAAACTATCCTTGCCCGATCAGGCCTTTACCATGTTCACCTGATTGAGATCGATAAAATGCTGAAAACAGTCTCGCATCTTATGTCGCCGCAGTTCAATTCAGAAGCGCTGCTGACCACCGCGGCCGCTTTTTACGAAGCAGTGGAAGACGCAGACGGCGTGATTTCCATCGGCCCGTTCGGCTGTATGCTGAGCAGGATAGCGGAATCAATGATTACGGCCAAATTATCCGTCACAAAAATAGATGTGGCCAGAGATAAAAAACTGGTGGCGGAAGTGATGAAGTATCATCCGTCAATTCCCCATCTTGCTGTGGAGACGGACGGCAATCCCTTTCCTCAGGTGATCGAGGCCCGTTTTGAAGTATTTTCCATGCAGGTCAAGCGAGTGCAACAGACAGCCATGGAAGTTAAGCGATCAAATATTAAATAAATTAACAACGGAGAGTTCAGGCTCGCCATACATATCTGCAACTTTTTCAGTTCCTCTATTTTTCAACCTTTGACATGGGGTTTGCGAAAGGAATCATGTATTAAGTATTGGTGAATAAAATGATAAAAATTTACAACCGCAGAACCAAGATCTATGAAATTGAGAAAGTAGCTAATAAGGGATGGTTAAACAGCCTGTATGGTACTTCTAAAGGCAGGTTCTGGCTTGAATTGTTGATCAAACGAAAGATTTGTTCTTTCTTATATGGGAAATTATACAATTCCCGGATAAGCGCAAGAAGAATAGCAGGTTTTATTAAGCAGTACGATATTGATATGTCGGAATGTGTTAATGAGGTTAATGATTTCAAAAGCTTTAATGATTTTTTTATTAGGAAACTTAAACCCGAAGCCAGAAAGTTTGAGACAAAAACGAATCTTCTGTTGTCACCTGGAGATGGCAGAATGCGAGCCTGGAATGATATCGACATTAAGAGCATGGTGCAGATTAAAGGCTTTTCCTATACTCTTGACGGGTTATTATCTGATAAAGAACTTGCACAAAAGTACGACGGCGGGATTTGTATAGTATTACGGCTTGCTCCTGTAGACTATCATCGGTTTTATTTTGTGGATAGCGGAATTTGCAGCAGCAGCTGGCCTATTAAAGGTTTTTATCACTCCGTAAACCCTAAAGCCTTGAATACCATACCGGAACTTTTTTGCAGGAACAGGAGAGAAGTCAGTCTCCTTCGGTCAGATAACTTTAAAGATATAACATACGCGGAGGTTGGGTCTTCTTTAGTAGGCTCAATTGTTCAAACCTATAAGCCAGAAACCGAAGTTGCCAGAGGAGGAGAAAAAGGCTATTTCCAGTTTGGAGGATCTACCGTTATATTGTTTTTAGAAAAAGACACCGCAGCAGTTGATGAAGATATATTACTTCAAACAGAAATTGGTTATGAAGTGAAAGTATTGGCAGGCGAGGTAATTGGCAGAGCAAAAAAGTAGCATTTTCAGAAGAAATTTTGTAATAATAAAATCTCGGGGATTCACTTTGGTTATTGTCTCATTTCCCATTTGGGGCAGTCATAATATTCGATCTGTTGCCTGCTTATAGGATATCTCCCACATGCAAAATAACGCCAGAAAAAAGAATTATAAGATCTACACAAGTGGTTGGTTTTATTTATTAAGGGACAATTCACGACCTGGCAGCATTTTGTACATTGATTGCAATCAAACACATCTGCGTTCCAGGTATCTCTTATCTTAACAATTTCCAGGTCAGGAGAGGTTCTAGGAGGTGCTGTTAAGCTAAGTGAAAATTCACCCCGATAAGCATCCGATGTTAACCACAAGTATGCAAAGCGCCAGGATGCTTTCATTATGGGAAAGATATATTGAAAATACTTCCAAAATTTCAGATCATTAAAAAAGTAATAAGAAGTAAGCGGAGCAAGAAGATATCCCCCCAAACCAAGGGTCAGAGTACAGAAGACAGCGTAAATAATGAATACAATACGATATAGCGCATATTTAGTTGTATTTAACATATTATTTTTTTAAACCTTCCTTATTTAAACTTTCCACGGCTAAAGCCGTTTCTGTTTCCGTATTGGCAAGAATATTACCCATAACCCGAGCAATCCAGCCAAATTACCTATGAGGAAAACGCCTCTATCTGGATATTTAATGCAACTAAATATATGTTACTACATGTTGGGTATTTCTGCCAGGGGTTTTCCCGTATTGCAGCCAAAGAAGAGGCAACTGACGCCGATGGTGCGTCAGTTTATTATGTACGGATGTAGTAGATATGTTATCAGCTTGGAAAAATTCAAAAATTTAAAATGGCGACGGTTTGGCGACGATGCGAAAAAATCGGGGTTTTTGAGGGTAAAAAGTAAAAATGGACGTCCCTTAAACATCGTTAAAATGGACATCCATAGCATTTCGGCTGGTGCACCTGGCAGGGATCGAACCTGCGACACCCGGATTAGGAATC
>CAYQQF010000124.1:0-6025 GCA_964419485.1 uncultured Dethiobacter sp. | reverse complement strand
TTCTTTTTGAGGTCACCAAGCTGGATGGCGGTGAAATTTATCTTCAGTACAGCTACATTCATGCAAAAGAGGTTGCCGGAAATATAGAAACCGTCACCGGACAAGGGATTAAGAAATTAGAAGCTGAAGTAGGTTATACAGGCTTGTCATTTGGTACAGATATTGATTGGACATTGGACATTGATCTCGAACTTGAAAGTTTTTCAAACTTTTCTGCAGGGGATAAATTTGTTATTCAGGTTGCGGCAGAGGGAGACGGAACGGCGGACAATATCCAACTGCAAAGCGGAGCAGATACGGTTTATGGAATAACTGCAGCAGACGGCACCTTTGATGGAAAGCAGACGACGCTGCAATTTTTCCAGCTGGACGAGACAACCGGAGAACACAGGGAGGTAAGTCTGCTGATTGAAGCAGATACCCTGGAAGATGAAGATCCCGCCGCTTCTTTTACAGTCGAAGAATTCAATCCTCCATATCCCAGGGAGGAAATTTACCAGGCAGCCGCTAATTTTAAGGTAAACCCGTACCTTATGGAAACTAAAGACGCTGTTGCCGCAGCAGAAAGTTCTGATGCACCCGGGGATGGGACTAATGCCCTGGAGATCGCCCGCCTGCGGGAAAAGCTGGTTGATGACTTAGGAGAGTCGACCTTTGAAAATTATTTCAGGGGCCTTATGGCCGATCTGGGTGTTCAGGGCAGAGAAGCTCAGCGCCTGGAGTTTAATATGAATGCCATCTATGAAAACATGACGGAGCAGGCGGAAGCTGTCGCCGGGGTATCCCTGGACGATGAAATGCTCAGTATGGTCCAGTATCAGCATTCTTATAACGCGGCGGCGCAGGTATTAAGTGTTATTGACGAGATGCTGGATACTTTAATTAACGGGATAAGGTAAAAGGGAGGGTTGCTTAATGCGTGTTACCCACCGCATGCTGGCTCAGTCGGTCACACGTAATCTGCAGCGCAATTTGCGTTCCCTGGACAGGCGGTCCAATCAGCTGGCTACCGGACGTGTCTTTAATCGTCCGTCGGAAGATCCAGTGGGAACGTACAAGGTGATGAAATTATCGGGGACCGGCCTGGCCCGCAACGAACAGTACCGGCGTAATATGGGCGAGGGTATTTCCTGGCTGACCATAACCGACGATACCCTGGCAGATACGATCGATGTCGTGCAGAGATTAAGGGAGCTGGCGGTTTACAGCGCCAATGCCATCCATACTGCCGAAGATCGTCAGGCCATGGTTCCCGAAGTCAGGCAGCTTCTGGAGCAGCTGATCGGGATCGGGAATACGGAGCTGGCGGGTCTTTATATTTTTGGCGGGTACCAGACCCAGGAACCGCCCTATAAAATTGCCGGATCGCAAGGGGATATTCTCAGCTCCTGGCTGAATAACAATTCCGGCCTGGTCGGCGGCGGGCAAAACGGTATCGGGATGACTTTGGACAACCTGGCAACAGGGACATATGCCGTAAGTACTGCCATTGAAAATCAGCCGGTGACTATTGATAATGTTGATGTTAAAATAGTGGATGAGTATCTTCATGGAGCCAGGTCCGGATTTTTCGGCACGGAAAATGTTACCTTCCGCGTGGGTGGTTTAGACGATACTGGGGGCTCCGTGGCTTTGGAGATACTGGATGTTGTGCGTTACCAGGATCTTCCCGAAGGGCATTCCGTCGTAGGAGAGGAAAACGACCGTATTATTCGTCTGGGAGCGCGTTATTATCTTTATGATCTGGATGGAGATTTATCTGAAGGGGTATGCGGATTTGATGCGGGAGATGATATTTATATCAATTTAAACAGACTGCATGAAGGAAATCAGGCCATCAGCCTGTCTGTAGGAGCTGAGGAGATAGAGCTTGCCATTTCTGCACCCGAGACCCTTACTTTTGAAGAAGATATCCCTCTGGTGGGAGATAAGCTGGTCCTGCAGCTAACCCCTTTATTTTCTGTAGAAGATGATTATGGCCGCATAACTCTTCATAAGGATTACGGGACGGAAGGGGAAGACGGCAGGCCGTCAAGCGGAACGCATCTAGACTGGTTTTTTGATGTGGCTAGATTGGACGGAAGTGCTATTAAGTTAAAGTATTACGACATCGACAGCGCATCGGGAGAGCTTTTGACCAGTGCCATTGAACCGGAATTTTCACAGTTTGGGACCGCAGATGGCGGGACTGAGTACCGGGATCTGGAGGATATTTTGCAAAACGGCGTCCCGGATGAAGAAATGGCAGAACACCCAGCCTGTATTTTCACTGTGGTAGCCCCGGGAGATCCCTATTATCTTGGTGACGATTTTACACGATTGGTGGAAATTTCTCCTCAGATTACCGTGGAGACCAGTATCAACGGTGTGGAGGCCTTTGGTGAGAATGAACTTTTCCAGGCTGTCATCAACATGGAAAAGGCCCTTTTGCACAATAACCAGTTTGCCCTGGGCGGGACTGTTCTGGAGGAGATGCAAGACAACCTGGACCGTCTGTTAAAATGCCGCTCTGAAGTTGGAGCGAGGATGGAACGACTGCTTATCACGGACGAGAGGATCCATAGCGAGCAGATTTATCTGCGGGAGTTGCGCAGCAAAGTGGAGGATATTGATATGGCGGAGGCCATTACTGAGTTTATGATGCAGGAAAACGCTTACCAGGCCGCGCTTTCTACGGGAGCACGCATTATTTACCCCAGCCTGATCGATTTCCTGCGTTAAAAGGACGGAAAGATCTTATGAACACGAAAACAGAACAAAATAACAAGGAACGCAGTGCGGAAAGCCCGGCGGAGAAAACCTGCCCAAAATTTATTTTCTTTAAGCGCGGTCTTCCGGGACTGGGCAAAAGCCGGCAATTTATCCTGCAGCTTATTGAGAGCAACCCCTTTTTTTATTACCTTAGGTCTGTCGAGGAGGAAGAAGTGGGGCTTATTTTGGTGGACCCTTTTCCCTGTTTTCCCGGCTATGATCTGGAGATAGCCGAGGCCGATCAAAAAGAGCTTGAACTGGAAAAAAAGGAAGATGTTCTGGTTTTTACTACGGTGACGGTTTTGGGGGAAAACAAAATGACGACGAACCTGGCCGCACCTATTATTATTAATATCGGGAAAAGACTGGCCAAGCAGGTTATCCTCTCCGAGCGGATTGAACAGATGCGTACCCCACTGCCCCTTTCTTGATTATTTTTTATATTTAACATATAATGAACGAAAGTCCGGGGAAAGGTGGAGCAAGGATGCTGGTACTGACCCGCAAAAAAGGGCAGAGTATTATGCTGGGGGACGAGATCGAGATCAGCGTTGTGGAAGTAAACGGAGACGCTGTTCGCATCGGAATTAAAGCTCCCAGAGAACTGACCATCTATCGCCGGGAAATTTACGAGGCCATTCAGGAAGAAAATATCCGGGCCTCCAGGGCTGCAGCAGAGATGGCGGCGAAACTAAAAAATATTCGTCAACCGGCTGCAAAGAAGCAAGACCACTTTTTGGGAAAAGGGAAAAACACGACTGAATAAGAATCCTTGCAGTTCGAGGTGTTTGCAATGCGGATTTCGGCGCTTCACAACATACGTGAACCGAGTTTCATTCCCAATGGCTTTCAGAGGGAAGAAGCACCTGCGGCGGCACCGGACCATGCCTGGCAGCCGGACATGCGTAACAAAACTGAAGCGATGACAGATACGCGGCACGCCGTGGAATATCTCAACCCCAGTGTGCACCTGGAGGTTAACGCGAGCAACCGGACTTCAGCTGCAGACCGTTCATCTATAGAGATGGGGCGTGAAAGAAAGAGGGTCCGGACCCGGGATGAGGCCAAAAGAGATGCCGAGTTTGAGAGGAGTGTCGCCAGGTACGAACAGCTGCTGAAATATTTGTGGGAAAAGGCACAAAGAGCCGGTTTCCATGAAAAAGGGGAGCCTGCCGGCAGCCATGTTTTAGAGCCGGGGGAAGCCGAAACAGCCCGGGTGGAAGAAAGTGCCGGTGACGTGCCTGTTGCCATGAGCAGGGATAATAGTTTTTCCGATTATTATTTACAACGGGGTGCGGAAGCTTATCGCCGCATGCAGGAGCAGGAGAAGACGCAGGCAAGTTCTCTGGTGTTCGAAATATAACCAGTTATTTTAGTATTTAAAAACCAGCAACCCTTTTTAGTGTTTGCCGGTTTTTTTATTTGGGCTTAAACTGCCGATCACTGAGTTGAGGGCCTATGGCGGTGATAAAAACGGTCAGGTTTTTATCGAGCTCAATCCTTTTCTTTGATGAAACAGAAAGTTTGCCGGGTTTGGCCTTTCCTATTTTTACCGGAGAAAACTGTGAGGTTATTTCTACAGTAGGCCGTGCCGGGGTTAGTTCAGGGAAATCTACAACCGTACCTTTTTCTCCGGTATTGAGGAGAACCCTGCATCCGAGCGGGTAAAAAGACGTGTTATGAATAAAAAGGCGGATTAGTTCCAGGTCGAGGCTTCCCTGGCTGCAGAGCCCGAACAGGTATTCCACCGTTTCATGGGGTAAAAAGGCTTCGCGGTAACAACGGTTGGAGGTCATGGCATCGTAAATATCAGCGATGGAGAGGATGCGGGACCAGATATGGATATGATTTCCTTTCAGACCATGCGGGTAGCCGCTGCCGTCTAATTTTTCATGGTGCTGCAGAACGGCATTAACCGCTTCTCTGGGAAGGTCCTTTGTCTTTGCCTTGAGCCGCAGGCAGCCCTTGACTGCATGCAGTTTCATCAGTTCGAATTCCTGGGGGGTAAGCTTGCCCGGTTTCTCCACGATTTCGGAAGGGATACTTATTTTTCCGATATCGTGGAGCAGCCCTGCCAGGGCCAGACCGTTCAGAGCATCAGTGTTAAGCCCCATTAATTTTCCCAGGTTGACGGCATAAATAGCCACATTAACGGAATGTGAGAATGTATATTCATTGATGGCTTTGAGGGCCGCCATTTGCAGCATGACATTGGTGTTTTCCAGGACCTGGAGCACCAGGTTTGAGGAGGCTGTATTTGCAGAAGTCAGATCAAGTGGGCGATTATTTTTAATTTCTTCTTGCAGTGATTCCAGGGCCATACAGGTTGCGGCCAGAGTTTTCTTTACCGTTATCTCCTTAACTGATTGGATAATATTTTTATGAAATTTGTTTGCCAGAATGCTTTCTTCACGGGGAAGCAGCACGTTCATTCTGGCGGAACCATCCATTATAAAGCATTCTGTTTCCCGAAGCCCGTATTTTTCCAGGTATTTGAGGTGAATATGTGAAATTACAGTTCCTGCCTTAATCAGGGGAAGACCGGTATTAGGGAGAAAAATGTGCTCAGCCACTATATCTCCGGCTTGAAGTTCACGGATAAAGGTTTTTTCCATGGTTCCTTCACCCAATTTCTATATTTATCGGTATTGTCAGCCGATGGAAAAGAGAATTTCTTCTCCGGTCTTAAATGCTGTAGATGCTCTGTCGATAAATATTATAAGGGAAAGGAAAGCAGTTTCCCTTTCCCCCTACCCTTTCTCGCAGGCTTTTTTAAAGCCTGTTTTTTTTAATCTCCGGAATCGTAAAGAAGCCTGAGGACCCTTTGTTGTTGGAGATTGTTTTGCGCCAGTACGGCCATGGAGGTTTCCTGGCGTATCTGGTCTTTTGCCGTGTTGATGGATTCCCGAATAAAATCGGCATTTCGTGCCAGGGATTCACTGGCCGCCATGTTTTCCCGGGCTACGGAAAGGTATTCAAGGGACTGTTTGAGGCTGGTAACCTTACTTTCCAGCCTGCCGCGCCGTGCAGAGACTCGGCTGATGGCCGCGTCGACCTGCCTGAGGGAATTGTTCACCTGCAAAGAGTCGACAGGGGCAGCGGTATCATTGAGTGAGAGGAAAACTTCATGGATGCCTTCCAGAAACCGGGCCGTTTTTTCCAATTTTTTATCTGCTTTTTGCAATACAGTAAATTCTTCCTGGACATGACTGATTTCCCGGTTCCATATGCGAACGTTTTTTTGGATGTTTCCCGGGGGTTCAGGATGATTAGC
>CAYQQF010000123.1:0-6086 GCA_964419485.1 uncultured Dethiobacter sp. | reverse complement strand
GTAGTGTGTGCTCCGCTTTTTTATCATCAAAAAAAATTTATCCCAAAAAAATAATTGACAAAAATTAAAAAGTACGATAAATAAATTAATATATGGTAAAAGTTGATGAACGAGGATAGTAACCAACAAAGCGGAGGCCCAGAGAGCCGGGGCAGGTGGGAACCCGGTCCTAGCGCTGATGGTGAATGGACTCGGAAGACGCGGGGGCGAACGATATCCAGTAGCTCCCGACGGATAGAGCACCGTTAACAGAGCTCGGGGTATCGATGCTTTCTCGCAAAAAGCGGTAAAGTTTTCCGTACCTGTCAAAGATACCGGCGCTACAGGCCGGTAATTAAGGTGGCACCGCGAAGGCAGACCTGCCTCTCGCCCTTTCCAGGGCGAGAGGTTTTTTATTTCACCATATGTTTTTATTTCACCATATAAGGAGGAAAATTAGCATGCTGCAAACCTGTGAAATTACACTTTGGACCTGGTCCTGGCCCGCAAGGGCCGCTAAAAGATCCATCATTGACTGGTGTCGTTTTGATATTTTTTCGGGATTTAATCTGTTATTTTTGCCACAAGGAAAGGAGATTGTCTCTTATGAAAGAAATTTTACGGCAGCTTGCCCAGAAACAAGAACTGGGCCGGGCTGAAATAGATGAAATAATTACCGGTCTGGCTGAGGACCGTTTTTCTCAAACCCAAATAGCAGGGTTTTTAATGGCCCTTTTAATGAAAGGCCCTACGATCGGCGAAATTGCCTCCATCGCCCGTTCCATGCAGCAAGTATGCAACCCTATTAAGCCCCGCTTAAATGAGCATTTAACCGATACCTGCGGAACAGGCGGCGGGCTGACCACTTTTAATGTCAGCAGTGCCAATGCCCTCCTCTCTGCTGCAGCGGGGATCAAAATTGCCAAACACGGTTCCCGTTCCATCTCCGCCTCTTCAGGCAGCGCCGATGTACTGGAAGCGCTGGGGATTGAAGTGGAACTGGGACCCCACCAGGCAGAGCTACTCATCGATGAAACTGGTTTCTCTTTTCTTTACGCCCCTCTCTTCCATCCTGTGATGCTCAAGGTTTTCCCCCCTGAAAACGAACTGGGGATTAAAACAATTTTTTTCACTATTATCGGTCCTCTTATTAATCCTGCCGGCGCCAGGCGTCATGTCCTGGGAGTATACCAGCCTCAGCTGGTCGATACGGTAGCCGAGGTAGTGGCCATGCTCGGCTACGATCATGTCATGGTTCTTCACGGCATCGACGGATTGGATGAATTATCCCTGCTGGGCGAAACAAAGATCGCAGAAGTAAAAAAAGGCAGAGTTAAAACTTTCAGCGTATTTCCTGAAGATTTCGGGCTGCGCCGCTGTTCCCTTGAAGAGATCAAGGGGGGCGGACCCGATTATAATGCGACAATAGTAAAAAACATTTTCAGCGGGAAAGACACGGGCCCAAGGCGCGATATGCTTCTGCTCAATGCAGCGGCCACCATGGTAGTAGGAGGAAAAGCCGCCGATCTTTTTGAAGGTTTTGAGCTTGCCACACGAACACTGGACTCGGGCCTTGCTCTCGCCAAAGTTGAAGAAATCAGCCGAAGATCTAAAGAGCTAAAGGAGGATAAACTATTTGAATCTGGCACAGTCTTTAAATAAAGCAAAAACAGCAGGTATTGTCCCTGTTATCGCCGAAATAAAACGTTTAATTCCCAAACTGGCGGAGGAAACCCATCGTCCTCGTGATGAGCGAGATGCGGGCCTTCTGGCAAAAAATTATGAACTTGGCGGGGCAGCCGGAATTTCGCTCGTTACTGAAAGACGCTTTTTTGGAGGTGACCCCCAAAAGGATATCCCTGCAGTTCTGCAGGCCACAGCGCTGCCTTTGCTCATCAAGGATTTTATTTTTGATGAAACGGGAGTAGATCATTATGCCCGATTAGTGGACAGTGCAGATAATAGCCAGAGATCCCGCATCACCATGCTCCTCATTGCTCACCAGTTGAAAGACAAACTTCCCGCGGTGCTGGAACATGTGCAAAACTATGGCATGGAAGCCCTGGTGGAGACGCGCGGAGCAAAAGACTTCCCCTATCTGAAACAACTTGCAGGAAAGATAAACATGGTGGGAATTAATAATAAGGATATCGACGACCTGGAAAGGGGAAAGGATGCAATGCGGCTGACATCAGAAACTGCAGCAGCCTGCCGGCAGGTAAGCGGCAATGCCCTCATTGTCAGCCAGAGCGCTCACAGGAGTACCAAAGACGTCCTTTTTTCCCTGGCAAACGGTGCCGATGCCGTGCTGGTAGGGACTGCCTTTATGCTCTCCTCTCAACCTGCTGAAACGGTGGCTTCTTTTGTTATGGCCTCCACATCAAAGGAGGAAATTTCATGACCCGTGTTATGCTTTGTGGAAGCTGTGAGCCTTCCGATATCGAGATGCTGGTACAGGAAGGAGTTCATGGAATCGGCCTGATTACGGAAGTAAGACAAAAGCTTACCTGCCGCCTCTCCCTTGATCAAGCAAGGACCCTCCGCCGCCTGATTCCTCCTCTGGTTGCATCTATCCTCATTGTTACCGAAGAGCAACCGGAACGGATTATATTAATGACAGAAGAAGTAATCCCTGATGCCGTGCAGCTTCACGGCTTTAATACGGCAGAGCAGGTGGCCTTGCTGAAAAGAAATCTTAAAACCGCAATTATTAAGACCCTGCATTGGGATGGAAATGCTCCGGCAGAAGAAGCACATTTGGAACGTTATGCCCTGGAGTTCATGCAGGCAGGAGCGGATGCCATCTTGCTTGATACGATGACAGCAGGAAAAGTGGGTTCAACAGGACTGCAGTTTCCCCTGGAGCTTGCCCGCGAAATTCGTGAGGCAATCAGCCCGGCACCCCTTATTCTGGCCGGCGGGTTAAATGAGAATAATGTAAAAAATGCTATGGCGGCAGCACGGCCCTTTGCCGTTGATGCTTTTAGCTCCGTCACTACCTCGGGACGACTGGAGAGGAAGAAAGTAAGAAAGTTTTTGCAGGCCGTCAGATCGGATTAGCCGGCAAAATAACATGCGGACATCTCCGCAGCGAAAGGAAACAGTCCAGATGATACATGATATGATACCTGATGAAAAAGGATATTACGGCAGCTTCGGCGGACGTTTTGTACCTGAGATACTGGCACCCGCTCTTGACGAACTGACGGAAGCCTACCGGCGCGCCAAGATCGACCCGGACTTTCAAAGAAAACTCTCTTCGCTTTTAGCCGAGTGGGCGGGTCGCCCCACGCCCCTTTATGAAGCGATAAACTTTGCAGAAGCACTGTCAAGCAGAGCCCGTATTTTTCTTAAGCGAGAAGATCTCTTGCATACGGGAGCCCATAAGATCAACAATGTCCTGGGCCAGGGACTGCTGGCCGTGAAAATGGGGAAAAAACGCATTGTAGCTGAGACAGGCGCCGGGCAGCACGGAGTGGCTGTAGCTGCAGTATGTGCCATGCTTAAAATGCAGTGCGTTATTTACATGGGCGAGAAGGATATGGCCCGTCAGGCTCCAAACGTAGCCCGCATGCGGATTCTGGGGGCTGATGTAAAACCTGTGGGCGGTGAAGACGGGACGCTGAAAGAGGCTGTGAATGAAGCTTTCCGTGACTGGGTATCAAGTGTGAAAAGCACCCACTACCTGCTGGGCTCTGTGGTCGGCCCGCACCCCTTCCCCATGATAGTAAGAGATTTTCAATCCGTCATCGGGCAGGAGGTCAAAGAACAGGTCAACGCCCGGTGCGGCATACTCCCCGATTACCTCATCGCCTGCGTAGGAGGCGGTTCCAACTCCATCGGCCTCTTTTACCCCTTTATCAGGGAACAAACGGTAAAGATGATCGGAGCTGAAGCCGGGGGACAGGGGCTGGCAAGCGGCCGGCATGCCGCAACGCTGAATATGGGGAAAGCCGGAGTCTTTCACGGTGCAAGGTCACTGCTGCTTCAGTCCGCCGACGGCAATATCGCGGAGGTACACAGCATCTCCGCCGGTCTTGATTACCCGGGCGTCGGTCCGGAACACAGCTACCTGAAAGAAAGCGGCCGCGCCGATTACGTGTCTGTATTGGACGCAGAAGCCCTGCAGGCCGTAAAATTCCTCAGCCTTACCGAGGGAATTATTCCGGCACTGGAGTCTGCACATGCTCTGGCTTATGCCATGAAGCTGGCCCCATCTCTTAAAGAAGGGCAGATTGTTGTCGTCAACCTCTCGGGACGGGGAGATAAAGACCTGGAAATTATCCGTGAACAAATGGAGGGGAAAATATGAGCCGAATCACTTCTGTTTTTGCCGATAAAAAAGGTGCCCTGCTTATACCCTATCTCACGTTAGGCTACCCTTCTTTGGAAGAAACGGTGGAAGCAGTGCTGCTGCTGGAGAAATGCGGGGCGGATATTATCGAACTGGGCATCCCCTTTTCCGACCCTCTAGTTGATGGTGCCACCATTCAGCAGGCCGCCGCCAAAGCCCTGCAAAACGGTGTTAACACTAAAATGTGCATCGAAACCGTCCGCCTTATACGGGAGAAATCCTCCATTCCTCTGATCTTTATGGGCTACTACAACCCCATTCTGCAGTACGGGCTGGATCCTTTTTGCAGGGACTCATTCTCTGCCGGAACAGACGGTCTCATCATCCCCGACCTTCCTCCCGAGGAGGCCGGTCAGCTGGATAAGCTCTCCTTGCAATACGGTCTTGATCTAATATATCTCATCGCACCCAATACACCTGAAGAAAGGATAAAATATCTGGCCGGACGTTCCAGGGGATTTCTCTACCTGGTTTCCGTAGAGGGCGTCACAGGCATGAGGGAAAACCTTCCTTCCGGACTGCATAAATTTGTCAATAGGGTTAAAGAATATTCAACCCTGCCCCTGTGCATGGGTTTTGGCATCTCTACACCCCGGCAGGCAGGCCGGGTAGCACAACTGGTGGACGGGGTTATCATCGGCAGCAGCATTATCAAGCACCTTTCCGCAGAAAACTGGAGGACCGTCCTCCCCGCCTATGTGCACGAGTTAAAAAATGCCCTACAATAAAACTCCGGGCACCAGACAGCTTGGAAAGTGTATCTTAATACAGGGCGTCAAAGGAATAAGTTCGGTCTCCAAAATTAAGGGAAATGTTTAAAAACTTTCTGCTGAGGCGGAAAATACAGCCCGCCCTCTAGATGCCATATCGGACAGGTATATCTTCAGGCAAATTTTTAAGGGTATCCAATCTTTTTTGCCGGTACACATGGTTGCTTTTCAAGAAAGCGTTAATCCGGAAGTGTGAAAACAGTTTAAAAGCCTGCTAATTGAGGAGATAAATATCTATGATACCGTTTTTTTCTATGGACAATTAAAAGGCTGGGTGCTTAAACCGCCCTCTTTCAAGGGCTAGACTCGACTGGACACCGGCGCTCCTGGCAGACACTGCACAGAACTGCTCTCATCTATTTACTTGAGCTTCAACCGGGTAAGGGCATCGGCAAGAGCCGGATTAAATGGTTCCTGTTTTTTTTGTTTTCTTAAATAATTTGCCACTTCTTTTTTGGATACCTTGCCTGGTTCATTCTTCTTCCGGGCATTAAAGGCGGAAAGCTTTTCTCGGAAACCGCAGATGCAGACAAAAATTTGCCCGTCTCCCTCGCCGCGCAGCTCCATCTTTTTTCGGCAATCCGGACAGCGAGCGTTGGTTATCCTGGCAACACTTTTTCGATAGCCGCACTTCCTGTCCTCACAAATAAGCATCTTACCTTTTTTGCCGTTAACCTCCAGCATATACTTCCCGCATTCGGGGCACCTGTTCCCGGTAAGATTATCATGCTTAAAAACCTCCCGGCTTTCTTTGATCTCTTTGACAACTTCCCGGGCATAGTTCTTCATCTCTGCAATAAATACGTCTTTACTGAGCGACCCTTCAGCAATGGCTCCAAGTTTTTGCTCCCACCTGGCTGTTAAAACCGGAGATTTTAAATTGCCCGGAACAAGTTCCAGCAGCTGCCTTCCCTTGGAGGTGATGATGATATCCTTGCCCTTCTTTTCAATTAAAAAGTTGTGGAAGAGTTTCTCAATGATAT
>CAYQQF010000122.1:0-6194 GCA_964419485.1 uncultured Dethiobacter sp. | reverse complement strand
GAAATATTTTCTCCGGTCAGCAGCTTCAAGATACTGGACTTGCCGCTGCCGTTTATTCCCAGCAGAGCAATCCGATCTCCGCTGTTCACGGTAAAGCTCACATCTGCGCATACCTTCCTGTCACCGTACATTATTGACAGTTCTCTTGCCTCAACCATCCTGTGCGTATGATACCGGAGCGGTTTGATGGAAAGGCTGTCCGCGGTTTCAATGTTTCTCATGAGCTTTGACTTTTTCTCCACCGCTTTCCGGCGTCGCGCCTCTGTCACTTGGGAGCGCTTCATCATCTTGGCCGCTTTGTGACCGACGTATCCTTTGTCGGGCTTGACACCGGAATTGCGTGTGCCAAACTTTGTTTTTTCCGCCTTGCGCGACCAGCCCGCCGTTTGCCTGACGGCCTCAGCCAGCCTTTTTATATCCCTTTGCAGCTTCTCATTTTCGGCAATCTCAAATTCATCCTGCCTATTTTTGTTTTGCAGCCACGAAGAAAAATTACCCCTTTGTATCTCAATATTTGTTTTATTGATAGACAGAATATGGTCGATACAATTGTCCAAAAAGGCCCTGTCATGGGATACCAAAATAAATCCGCTTTTGCTTTTCAAGTAGTCGCTGACAATTTTACGGGCATTCAGATCCAGATGGTTGGTCGGCTCGTCGATTAAGAGAAAATGGTTATCAAGCAAAAAAAGTGCGGCAAGCAAAACCTTTGTTTGCTCACCGTTACTGAGTGTCTCAAAGGGACGGGACAGGACATCTTCCGCAAGCTCCAGCAGCGACAACTCTTTTTGCAGCATCCAATGTTCATAATCCGGATTGATGCCGCGAATTACATCCAGAGTGTTTTGTCTCTTATCGGCAACCGCAAAAGGGAAATAATCGAATATCACCGGCGAGGAAATCGTCCCTTTGTATTCATATTTCCCCATCAACAAATGCAAAAAAGTCGTTTTTCCACGGCCGTTTCTGCCTGTAAAACCAAGCTTCCAGTTTGTATCAATCTGAAATGATACATCCTCAAAAATATTATCAAAGCTTCCATCGTAGTTGAATGTCAGGTTTATAATATTTATAAGTGACATAAAAATTATACCTCCACATAAATAGAAAAGCTGTAAGAAAGTCGCTTCTTACAGCCTGAGTCAGCATAAAAGGATTCCATGCCTAAACATTGATATTCTAATCTTCATTTAAAGATAGAGTTTAAAGCCATAGCAACTTTCTTGCGCGGCACATAGGAGCAGACGGCCTTTGCCGTATGCCGGGAGTGCCTTATTCACCTGTGGTGTTAGCAAGAACAGTTGCGCATCTTCCCAACTCCTTTTTTTATTATTAAACATTTCCTAAAACGCTCTGGCTTTTGTACCATATCGTATCAACCGGAAGATATTCTGTCAAGAAGAATTTGTTCTATTAATTTCCACTCCAAACAGTCTATTGTTGTGGTATAATGCTAAGGAAATCCTCTCCTTTCGTTGTAATTTCTGGTGCGGCTATCTTTTTTCTCCTGCATAAATGTTCCTGTTCTTGTTTCCCAACCTTTGACATCGTCGTATCGTTCGAACACGCTGAAAAATAAATCTGTTGGGAGAGATATTATGAGCAAAATCGTGATCCGGGAAGCCGGCTGTAAGGGATGTTCTTACTGTGTCCTCGCCTGTCCCCGGGGTCTGATCAACATTGATCAGGACAAAATCAACAACCTGGGATATCATCCGGCCATCTTTACAAACAACAACGCGGCACCCTGTACAGGATGCGCCCTTTGTGCGGAAGTATGTCCCGAGGTACTTATCGAAGTTTATCGAGACAAAAGAAAGGCGAGTGGTAGCAAGTGAAAAATCGTAAGATGATGCGGGGAAGCATTGCCCTGGCTGAGGGAGCTATTACGGCGGGGTGCCGCTATTATTTTGGTTATCCCATTACGCCTCAGAACGAAATCTCCGAACACCTTTCGGCGCGGCTACCCGAGCTAGGGGGCGTTTTTATTCAGGCTGAGAGCGAAATTGCTTCCATCAACATGCTGCTGGGCGCAGCGTCGGCCGGAGCACGGGCAATGACCTCGTCATCCGGCCCGGGCATTTCACTGATGCAGGAAGGGCTTTCTTACATGGCCGGTTCAGAATTGCCGGCACTGGTCGTCAATGTTACACGCCTCGGCCCCGGGCTGGGCGGGATTGCCGCCTGCCAGGGAGATTACTGGCAGGCTACACGCGGCGGCGGGCATGGCGATTATCGTGTCATCGTGCTGGCTCCCAATTCGGTGCAGGAGATGTACGACCTGGCGATCAAAGCTTTCCACCTTGCAGACAAGTACCGTAATCCGGCCATGATTCTGGCTGATGCCATTCTGGGACAGATGAAAGAACCGGTAAGCCTATCGCCCCCGGAAGTAGAAATTCCGGCAAAGCCATGGGCACTTACCGGTGCCGCAGGGCGCAGCCCTAGGCTGGTTAAATCTCTCTATCTTGGCGACGGAGAAATGGAGAAACATAACTGGCATATGCACGAAAAATACCGGCTTCTACAGGAAAAAGAAGTAATGGTGGAAATGGACCTGGAGGAGCATATGGATATCCTGCTGGTCTCCTTCGGCTCCTGCTCACGCATGGTATCTTCGGCGGTCACACTGGCCCGTTCACAGGGTTTCAAAGTCGGCCATATACGCCCCATTACACTTTTTCCTTTCCCCGCAGATGCCATTCGGGATGTCTCGCGCCGCGTCGGGAAAGTGCTGACAGTGGAGATGAATACGGGGCAAATGTGGGACGACGTACGGCTCTCCGCTCATCCCGGTTGCCGGTGCCGTCTAATGGCCCGTCCGGGCGGGAGCATACCCGGCCCAAATCAAATATTGGGCGAAATAGAAAAATTCCTGAAAGCAGGTGATCTCATTGAAAAAAGTATTCGCTAGACCTGCTACTCTACGGGAAACCGGATTCCATTTCTGTCCCGGCTGCCATCACGGGATAGCTCACCGCCTGCTCTGCGAAGCGTTGGACTTTTTCGAGCTGCAGGAGAAGGCCATCGGCGTACCGGGTGTGGGATGCGGTGTTTTCCTTTACGATTACGTTGCGGTTGATGTATGCGAAGCTCCCCATGGCCGTGCCACGGCCGTGGCCACCGGAATCAAACGGGTGCTGCCGGAACACTTTGTCTTTACTTACCAGGGAGACGGTGACCTGGGCGCAATCGGCACCGGTGAAGTTATCCATACTGCCAACCGGGGAGAAAATATCACGGTTATTTTTATCAATAACAGCGTCTATGGAATGACGGGCGGACAGATGGCTCCCACTACACTGCTGGGGCAGCGCACCACCACAACGCCTGCCGGACGGAGCCAACACAATGACGGTTATCCCCTGCGGATGACAGAAATGCTGGCACCCCTGGAGGGGGTGGCTTTTGCCGCCAGAGTATCCCTGCATACCCCGGCACACGTAAAAAAAGCGCGCCGGGTGCTGCAGCGTGCTTTTGAAGCACAACTGCAGAAACGGGGATTCTCCTTTGTGGAGTTTATTTCAGCCTGTCCCACAAACTGGAGGCTTACCCCGCAGCAGTGTATTAAGCATATTGATGAAAAGACGCTTTCCGTATTTCCGCCGGGGATTTACAAGGATACTGCTGCAGGAGCTGCAGAGGATTCGTTGGGAAAGGATGGTGAACCTGCCAATGCCTTATTATGATGTTGTCTTCTCCGGATTCGGCGGGCAGGGGATTCTCCTGGCCGGAGATATCCTCTCCTATGCCGCCATGCTGGAAAACAAACAGGTAACGTGGATGCCCTCCTACGGGGTAGAGATGAGAGGAGGAGCGGCGAGCTGTACCGTGGTTATTTCCTCCGAGCGTATTGGTTCCCCCTTTGCTGAGAACCCCTGCTGTCTTTTTTGTATGAGCAAGCCATCCCTTTTAAAGTACCAGGACAGGATAAAAAAAGGCGGGCTGCTGATTGTCAATACTTCCTTTGTCGAAGAATCTCTGGTTACCAGAGATGACGTGACAAAAATATGTCTCCCCGCCAGCGAGATTGCTTATCAAAAGGCGGGAGAGCACAAGATGGCCAATATAGTCATGCTGGGGATGCTCATTAAAGCCGGCAAAATGGTCAGCCTGGAGAAGACGGAGGCAGCCATGGAAGGAATGTTCAGCGGCAGCAAACAGAAAACCCTTCCCCAAATGGTCCGGGCATTACGCTGCGGTTATGAATATGCAACCCAATAAAATTAGGATGAAGGCTCAACTCACACAGTTGACCTGCATAACAGATAATTGCTATAATTGATCCGGGTTAAAGCATCCCCGAGCTGCAAATAACGCATCATTGGATGTTATGGAGATAGTAACAGTGTGATTGGCTTTTTTTGCCCGAACGTAAGGAGAAATATAAATGAAACCGGCAATAATTATCACAGACATGGTCAAAGATTTTATCAGATTGGACGGGCCTCTGCCTGTCGGGGAAGAAGGCCTTAAGATTATTCCTAAACTGCAAAAATTGAAAGAGATTTCTCGTGAAAAATCTCTACCATTTATTTATGCCAATGATGCCCTTATGCCAAACGATTTCCTGTTTAAATCTCGCATGAAACCACATGGAATCCGGGGTACTGCCGGAGTACAGGTAATAGAAGAGCTGAAACCTGAAAAGTCCGATCTTATCGTACATAAACGCCGCCTCAGCGCCTTTTTCAAAACAGACCTTGATATTACTCTCAGGGAGTGGGAAATAAATACAATTGTCCTGGGAGGCGTGGCAACTGAGGCCTGCGTGTTATCAACCGCCTACGACGGCATCTCTAATGATTTTAAAGTGATTATTCTCGAAGATTGCTGCGCGTCACGTTTCAGGCAGACCCATGACCGCGTAATTGCCATATTAAAAACAAGCGCGCTCTATCCCCTGCTCAGGGTGATGACACTCTCTGAATTTGTCCGGCAAGCATAATCTGTAAATCTGACGGCACCCTGTATACTTTTTATTATCTTTCCTTTAATAATCCTTTAACTAAAATAAGGGGGGTACCCGCATCGGCGGAGCCGCTTACCAAATCTGCCAGGCTGGCAATTATATCCTCCAGTTTACGCGGCGTCGTCCCTTCTTTGGCAATTTCCTCCTGCCCATACCCCTTCTTTTTAACAGCAGCCAGTATTTCCTCTATTTCCGCCGTTGACTTGCCTTCAGCATAGGCTGTATCCGCCAGCATCTTGTACTTGACACCCTCACGCATACGGCCGTCTTTAAAGGCCGCTGTGCTGCCGAGGCTGGGTTGCGGATCGGCCAGTTCGTAGATGCCCGAGACCGGGTCCTTGTACGCTCCGTCCCCGTAAATAATTACCTCTACTTCTTTGTCAAATTTCTCTTTAATCATTTTTTGCACATCAAGGGCAAAAGCATCACCGTCCCTGGGAGCCAGATTGAGCAGGTTGTCCGAAGACATGTTGCTGCCCAGGAGCCCCCATTCCGACCATGCCAGTTTGGAAGGGTCGTTGCAGATGTCCTGCAAGGTGATGGATCTGCAATCCTTATCCTCAAATATCTTTTGTTTTTTTATGCGATCATGGACGCTGGAAATGATCAGGCAGTCGGGTTGATAAGAAATTATAGTTTCCGGGTTATTGGAGAAGCAAATCCTTGCCCCGGCACCTTCAGCTTCAATTATTTTCTGATAGTAGCCTGGATAATCAATGTTGGTAATGGGATGCCGGCATTTGTCCTTAATCTCTTCATAAAGAAAGTGTACATCATTATTACTACAACTGTCTGCAAATTCGGGTAAAACAATCATATTGCCTACCTCGTCAGAAGGAAAAGAAAACTGGACGATCATTTCTCCCTTATGTACAGCTTTTGCCAGACCCTTTAAAATGAGAGCAAAACGGTTGCGGCTGGTTATGGGGAAAAGAACTCCAAGTCTGCTGTCGGGTTTAACATGGTGCTTTTTCAGCAACTCGGAGGCGATCTCGTCAGTGGAAACAAAATTATCCTGTGCCCGTGCCACGACCGATTCTGTTATACATACTACATCCCCGTCATCAAGTAAATTATCCCCGTCACATTGCTGCATGGCCTGGCAGATCATACCAATCAAGTCACATTTTGGCGTGATCACGCCCATTTTGATTCCAAATGCGCAAGGACCCACATAATCCGGTAATTTGACCATATATTAAGCCTCCTCGTCATCTTCTCT
>CAYQQF010000121.1:0-6232 GCA_964419485.1 uncultured Dethiobacter sp. | reverse complement strand
GCGACAGCATCCCCTTCCATTATAGTATACAAATAAAAATATTCTGACATTAAAGTATTAGTTAATATCTCGCCACATGATTACACTTGTTACAGGCACTAAAAAACGATATTTTTGCCGGGACTCTCATTCTAGATCTCGGCCCTGTTTCGTCTCCTTTTGATCGGCATTGACCCTCTCCCGGCATTTTGCACAGTAACCGAAAAATTGTAAATTATGGTTGATAATCGTAAACTGGTATTTATTTTCTACCACGTCTTCCAACTGCTGAAGAAGGTCGTCCTCCACCTCAAAAATACGGTTACATTTCAAACAAACGAGATGATGATGGTGATGTTGTTCTACATTGGTCGAGGTGAGTTCATAACGGCTCCTGCCATCTCCAAAATTCATTTTGTGCAGAAGGTCCAGGTCGTCCAACAAGTCCAGCGTTCGATAAATAGTTGCCAGACCGATATCTTCTTTCTTTTCCCTGCTAAGCTGAAAGACCTCCTCTGCACTGAGATGCCGTTCCTTGTTTTCTAAAAAAATTTCCAAAACCAGCTTTCGCTGCGGGGTTAAACGATACTCTTTAAACTGATCTTCCATCTCTCCAATTTTTTTTTCAACCATACCACACCACCCACTCCGGGCAAGATCACTGCATTAAATTAAATTCTCCAGGGTTAAGAGTATTTCCTTTTTACAAAGTGAATATAGTCCGGAAAAACTTTAAATTTTAAACCGGCAAATTATTTTTTTAAATAATTCTATAATCCAGAAACGCCAGTTGCCTTCCTTTTCCTTCTCCGGAGAAACCGGTTCCTGTTCCGTATTCTCTTCCTTAAGAGCATCATCCTTTGTATTTACGCTTTCTATCTCCATATCCTTCTCGTTAGCAGCACGGTCAGACGGCACCGGGAAAACCGTAAAACAAAGGGGAGGAAAAAGAACGCACCACCAGTTTTCTCCTTCCCCCGAACCGATGTTAATCGTTAAGGAAGTATATTCACCGGAAGGATAAAAATGATCTCCGTAGAAACGTGCCGGGAAAAATCGCTTATCAAATTCTACCTCCACGGGATCCGGAAATCCTTTTTCCTCAAGAATTTTGCAAGCCGTTTTCTCAATCTTCTCTCTGTCCTTTTCCAGTAAAACATGCAGCTGCTCACTGCTTTGACACCGGCTCCAGAAAGTGCCGTATATCTTTAGTAAGCGAGCCGCCAAATAATTTTTGATCTCCTGATCTTGAGGCTCATTACTATGGGCCCTGACATGGAAACGAACAATATCATCTCCGGACTTATCCCTTTCCGAGGAAAAAACATTCGCCGGCAATATGCAAAACAACAGCAACAGCCCCATCAGCAGGAAGGTTTTCCAGCTGTCCGTGCCCCTTAATTTCCGAGAAAACCTGAAATTTTTGAACATCCTGATCGCTCTTTTCATTAAGTTTAAGAAATACACACGCGGAATTATTTTTTCATGTCCATACATTCGCTGTAGTAGTTGCGCAAAAGCCGGAGAGCATTTTTTTCAATCCTGGAGATTTGAGCTTGAGAAATGCCCAGTTTTTTTGACACTTCCATCTGCGTTTTCCCGCGAAAAAACCGTTCGATAATAACGTACCTTTCGCGCAGGTTTAAGTGCTCCAGGGCTTCTTTCAGTTCGATATTTTCCAGCCGGCACTGATCCTCATCCTGGTTGCACAACAGGTCCATGACCTGAACAGTATCACTGCTGTCGTTAAATACAGGCTCAAAAAAGGAAAGCGGTTCCATACCGGCATTGCAGGCCAGAATTATTTCCTCCGGTGAGATCCCAATCTCTCCGGCCAATTCGTTAATCGTCGGCTCTTTCTGATTTTTCTGCAGCAAAATTTCACGGGTTTCCTGCACTTTTTGAGCTGTATTTTTTAAAGAACGGCTCATATGGATATAATTATTGTCCCTCAGGTAGCGCTTTATTTCTCCCAGTATCATGGGAACTGCATAAGTAGAAAAGTTAACATTGTGTTCCAGCTTAAAATTATCGATTGCTTTCATTAGCCCGATGCAGCCGATTTGAAAGAGGTCGTCCATGTTTTCTCCGCGATTTTTAAAACGCTTTAAAACGCTTAAAACCAGCTTAAGATTCCCTTTGATCAACTCTTCCCTTACTCCCACCTCGCCATCTGCCAACTTTTCAAAAAGCTCGCGCATGCGTTCCCAGGGAATAGTTGGCAAGAAAAAAGTATTCACGCCGCTTATTTCCACTTTTTTATAGCTGTACATCTTTTTTTCCCCCGGTTTGAAATCTTTTCTTATTTGACTATAGTATGTGCTTTATTTCCATAATTTAGACATTGAAACAGAAGAAAGCAAAAAAATATGTTCTGGAGGGGAAAGCCAATTTACGGGCAGTAATTCCTACAAGTTTTTTAAATTTTAAAAATGATTGTGTCTTTAATCCTTTGGGGTCTTCGTGGGGCGGCATTATTTGAAGGTTATATGAAACACGAAAAAATTACCTGAATATGAGGTAACAATTCGGCCGATCAGGAAGTTGTTATGGACTTTACAGCTCAAAAAGCACGACGCGCTCTATTCCTGCATAGTCCTTGCGTATCTCCACTCTCTGAAAAAATCCGGGGAGATCTTCAGCCATCCGGCAGACAGTTTCCGCCTGGCCCATGCCTACCTCCAGAGCCAGAAGCCCGGGAAAACGCAGATATGACGACACCAGGCTGAAAATCTCCCGGTAAGCATCCAGGCCATCTTTTCCTCCATCTAAAGCCAGGCGGGGTTCCCGGCGAACTTCTGCAGGAAGATTATCCAGAAAAGAAGTTGGAATATAGGGTGGATTGGAAACTATAACGTTAAATTGCCACTTTTTATCTTCTAAAATATCCCAAAACTTACCGCGGTAAAGTTCCATCCTTTCATCTACACCGAGACGGACTGCATTATGCCGGGCTAATGCCACAGCCTTATCGTCAATATCAATTCCGGTAACACGTGACGAAGGAAGAAAAGCCAGAAGAGAAAGGGCGATATTGCCGCAACCTGTCCCCAGATCTAGAATTTGCAGTTCTTCATCTTTATTTTCTACACAGGAAGGGTTCTCTCTAACCCAGGAGATAACCGCCTCCACTAAATGCTCTGTCTCAGGACGTGGGATAAGGACACCCTGGCGGATAGAAAAAGAAAAGCCCATGAATTCTTTCTCTCCGGTCAGATACGCCAGGGGTTCCCCCGCCCCGCGACGCTCAACCAGTGCCAGGAAAGCATCCCGGGCTTCGCGGGAAAGCTCCTCCTCAGCATGGCTGTAAAAATAAATCCGTTCTTTTTTCATAATAAAAGCCAGGAGGAGTTCCGCCTCTGCACGAGGATTTGCTATTCCTCTACCGCGCAAAAAAGAAGCGGCCTTCTGCAAGGCCTTTTTAATAGAAATAAAGAGTAACATCCTTTTCAAACTCCTGTTGTTTAAGTGGCTGTTTTGAGCTGTTCAGCCCTCTCATGAGCTATTAATGCTTCAATTATTGATTCCAAATCACCTTCGAGGATCTGATCCAATTTGTGCAGCGTTAAAGCAATACGGTGATCTGTAACCCTGTTTTGGGGGAAATTATACGTGCGTATCCGTTCGCTCCGGTCTCCCGTTCCCACCTGGCTGCGGCGCTCCTGGGCCTGCTCTGCGCGCTGTTCTTCGAGCATCCTGTCTAAAAGACGCGCCCGGAGAACTCTCATGGCTTTATCGCGGTTTTTCAGCTGAGATTTTTCATCCTGGCAGCTGACCACAGTATTCGTGGGAAGATGAGTAATACGCACCGCAGACTGAGTCGTATTAACACTCTGGCCACCCGGACCTGTAGAGCAAAACGTATCTATTCTTAAATCCTGGGGGTTTATTTCCAGCTCTACTTCTTCTGCCTCCGGTAAAACCGCTACCGTTGCCGTAGAAGTATGAATTCTGCCTCCCGATTCTGTTGTCGGTATTCTCTGAACCCGATGGACTCCTCTTTCGTATTTAAGCAGGCTGTACGCTCCCTTTCCCTTAATGGAAAAAGTTATCTCTTTAAACCCCCCGATATCTGTAGGATGAGAATCCAGCACCTCTGAGTGCCATGTTTTTCTTTCCGAAAAACGCAGATACATTCTCAACAGGTTTGCGGCAAACAGAGCCGCCTCTTCTCCTCCGGCTCCGGCCCTTATTTCAATAATTACATCTTTATCATCATTGGGATCCCGGGGGAGCAAAAGTACTTTTAGCTCTTCTTCCAGTTCTGCTTTTTTAACATTAAGAGCAGCGATTTCTTCTTTAAGAAAAAGGATCATCTCTTCGTCCTGTTTCTCCTGGAGCAGTTCTCCGGCTTCATTTAGATCATTTTGCACTTTTTTTAAGCAGCGATAAGTCTCTACCGTCTCTGAAAGGGCGGCATGTTCCCGGGTATATTTCTGCCATTCCTGCCGGTTTCTTATCACCTCTACATCGCTTAGCTTTTCTTCCAGAAAATAATAGTATTCCTCCAGATTTTCCAGCTTTTCAAACATTAAAGCAAACCTCCATGATTACTGTTCAGAAAAATTTACTTAAGTAAACGTACTATTCGAATAAAGAAAAATGCCGGTCAAGCAAATAAGCTTTCAAATTGAAAACAGGGCTTTAAAAAGCCCTGCCCGGTCTTCTCAATTATTCCATTCCGTATTTACGCTTAAACCGCTCCACTCTGCCACCGGTATCAACAAACTTTTGCTTCCCTGTGAAAAAAGGATGACATTTGGAGCAGATCTCTACTTTTAATTCCTCTTTAATGGAACTCAGTTCATACGTTGCTCCGCAGGCACAGGTAATTTTTGCTTTTACATACTTGGGATGGATATCCTTTTTCATGTTGCTCACCTCTTTTCTCGACAGCCCGGGCCTTGTACAGCCATGCCGTATTCCCCGGATAAACCCGGCATTGGCTTATATAATAACATAAGAACAGAGCTTTTGGCAATAGCAAAAGAGGCTGAGGCTTAAATCACCGTCTTAATTCTAAGGGAGGAAAAGCAGGGGGTCCAGTTTAAGACTGCCAAAAATAATCTCCAGATGCACGTGTGGACCGGTGGCGTTACCTGTTGCGCCGACTCTGGCGATAAATTGTCCCGATAAAACCTGGTCTCCTTTTGACACGAGATTTTTTGAGTTATGGGCATAAAGAGTGTTCCATCCGCTTCCGTGATCAATAATCAGCATTCGCCCATATCCTCTTTGTACTCCGCTATATTCTACGACCCCGTCAGCAGCCGCCCTGATTTCCTCTCCATGAGGGGCGGCGATATCCAGGCCGAAATGAAACAATCCATTGCGCATGCCGAAATACGACGTTATCGTTCCGTTAAGCGGCCATTCAAACAGGGGATGACAGGATATGCTTTCCGGCAGACGTCTCTCTCCGCGAGAAGCCAGTATAGTCACCGGAACAACAACTCTTTCGGCTGGAGAAATACCTCCCGGAATAACCAGTTTTTGCCCTTCTATCAGTTTCTTTTCATCCAAAAGGTTAAACTCGGCGACTACAGCAGGTTCCACGCTGTAATCACGGGCAATACGTTCCAGCGTATCTTTTTTGGCAACATGATGAAGGCTTCCTTTAATGGTAACGATATCAAGGACCTGGCCTGCACGGATAAAATGGGGATTAGAAATATTATTCCAGTAAGCGAGCGCTTGTACATTTGTCCCGTACAAAGCGGCAATCCCGCTTAAAGTTTCTCCTTTTTTGATTTGATGCTGGATAAGAGCGTCCTTGAGAGTTTCTTCTCTTTTTTGTCTTTCCTGCAATATTTTATGCTGCTCAACGGAAATCCGGTAATACTCCAGTTCTTCCAGGTAAACCGGCCGTGAATAACCGTTCGTTTCAGCAACAGCTGGACCAAAATTCAAAAACGCACCCAGGACAAATCCCCACAACACCGCGGAAAAATAAACATTTTTTAAGAGAAGTAAAAATCTCTTATTTTTAGGTCCATAACAATTATTATTCATTCTTGCCACTCCCAGACTTGCATTCTTCACCCTATTGTTTACTAAAAAATAGAGAACTATGCATTTTAAAGCTTTGCAAGCTTCTTTGGGAGTGAAACGGGAAGCTTTACTATAAATTATGGAGGTTTGTCAGGAAGGAAGCATTATCACGGGTTTTTTTCAAACGTTCAATAAGAGCTTCCAAAAAATCAGCGGAAGAGCTGGTGTTCATCGAACGCCTGAGGGCCCACATAAGCTCAAG